>DATFCB010000001.1:0-4629 GCA_035253525.1 Pyrinomonadaceae bacterium
CACGTTCGAGCCGCTTGAGCGCGGCGACGACAATCGGATTCATGGCCGGAGCGTCCGGCTGCGGAACCAGGCCCAACTGCGGCGCGACTGCGTCGGCAACCTGCGGCTCGACGGGCCTGCGTAAAGCCTCTTCGACCTCCCGGGATGCGTCACGCGCGCGCCGCTCCTGAATCTCACGCACGCGCTCGCTCAGCTCCTTACGCCATTGCGGGCGCGAGGCGCGCGAGACGCCAGGGAATTCAATCAGCGTCGTTCTCGCCTGAGCCGCGACGGCCTTTGGCTCGTCGGCCATCTGTTCCTCCGCAGCCGAAGTTTGAGGCGCTGACGAAATGCTTTCCTGTGAAGTGACGACCGTTTCGGTAGGCGTCTCGGGTGAAGCTTTCGATGCCGCCGTTTTACACCTCGGGCAAATATCCAGGCCGTTGGAATAGACCGCACGGCATGACGAACACTGCATAGCGAAAGGGCCTCCGTCGCGACCAGTAAGTTGATTTTTAAAGGGCAGGGCGACGCAGTTAAACCCATGCCCGTTGCGGAGTCGGAGCGGATACTATCAGGCTTTACTTTAAGTCGTCAACCAGAAAATATACTAGCGACTGTGTTTGAATCCGAGGCAAACACAAGATAGAGGAACAAAGACCATCAATCGTAAATCGTGAATCGTAAATCGGAGAACGCTAATTCCATTTACGATTCACGATTTACGTCTTTATAAAGGTTGTCTTCCGGCGAAGCCTGCTTCGACATCGTGCCACCATTCGATCTGGTCGCCTTCGCCGAGTTGCCAGCAGAGCAGTACGACGCGTCCGTCGCGCAGGGAGGGGAAATCAATCAGGCCGCGAGCGTAATCCTTGAGCTGTACGCCGAGGGCTTCCAATTCGCCCGTGCGTGTGGAAAGCTCGAAGAGGAGTGAGACGTAGCGCGGCCCATCCGGCATTCCGCCGCCGCCCTGTTCCGCGCCTTCGGCGGCGTGCTTGGCGGAAGTCTGGTAGGCGAGCAGGCGAGAGTGCGCGCGCTGAATGCGGGCCAGAATCCCCCGCACGGTCGGGAGCATCGCATTCGCCTCTTCGACGCTGAAAACTTTCATAAAGCAGGACTCAGGAGTCAGAAGTCAGAAGTCAGGAGAAAAGAAAAACCGTGAAAGCGGTCCCACGCCTTTTCCCATTCTGACTCCTGATTTCTGACTTCTGTACGTTCATTGATCGTCGGTCACGCGGATGAATTCGGCGGAGGCGTCGAAGTTGTCTAGCTCCTCGTCCACGTGCGATTCGATGGTGACGCGTTGGCCCTGTGGCTGGAAGTCGTTGCGGTGGCCGTTGTCGTGCGAGTTCGCGCCGTGGTTGTTCATGTAGCCCGAAGCCCCTTCCGACAGATCGCGCTCGTGGTAATGCGTGCCGTGCGGCACCTCTTTGCGGACCTTGTCGGCAATCTCGCCGAGGTCTATGAAGTAGTCAGCCACGTCAATCAACTTCGGCGCGGTGTTCGAGCGGAAGCCTGCGACCTCCACGCGGCAGCCTTTGTAGGCGACGGCATTGACGGCGTAGACGAAATCCTCGTCGCCTGAGACGAGAACGGCCGTGTCGTAGCGCCCCGCGAGCGAGAGCATATCAACGGCTATCTCGACATCCAGATTCGCCTTGCGTGTCCCGTCATAAAAGGTCTTCAGCTCTTTCTGCACGACGCGGAAGCCGTTGCGCCGCATCCAGAGTAAAAAACCTTGCTGGCGCTCGGCCCCAACGTCAACGCCCGTGTAGAAGAAGGCCCGCAGCAGGCGGCCGTCGCCGAGCAGCACACGCAGTAGCTTGTTGTAGTCAATGTCTATGTTGTGAAAGCGCGCTGCGTGAAAAAGGTTGTTACCGTCAATGAAAACTGCCACCCTGCCGCGATGCCCGAACTGCCACGAAATATTGTTCGTCGGATCGAAGTTCATGCAAAAGTGTACCCCATAGAGATGTAAATATCTGTCGATAGAATGCCGGGCAGCGGCTTTAAGGTCAAGTCTAAAAACGCGTTTTGCTTTACCGCCGAGGAGGTTCGAGGGCCAATAACTCGTTCGTGACGGCGTCAAGATAGATGGTGGATTGGGCCAGGTCGGATTTCAGTGTGATTTCCCAGGCGAGATGAAATTCCAGGACCGTGGGGTCGGCCGCGCGCGGTCGCGGGTAGATGACCAACTCGCGCACGACCACGTCTTCGGGCTGATTGATCGTCAGAGTTTGCTGAGCGCCCGCGGCGTCTCTGTAGGTGAAGGTCTTGCCGGCGAGCTGCTCGGGCAATTTTTCGGCGGTCCAGGTCGGACGGGTGCCCGCCCCTGCGCGTTGCAGTTGCTCTATCTCCGGGATGGCGGTGCTCGTAATTTGCAGGACGCGCCGGTCGGGCGTGAAAGTTATTTCCACTATGCCGTAGCCGCCGCGTAAGGGATAGCGGAAGGGGCGCTGTTCGTAGATGGCTTTCTGCGTGCCGTCGGCGGCGTCTATGCGCTGTATGAGTGAGAGGTGAACGGGCTGAGCGCCGAGCAGCGGGCTCACACTCGTGATGAAGCGCCGCAACGCCTCGCGCGTGTTCTCCTCGCTCATGGGGAAAGTGTCGCCGACCTTGGGCAGGGATAAAACTGTGCCGGAGAGCGTGGGCAGCGCGCGCAACGTCGCGGTCACGGGTTGAAGCTCAGGCGCGGGCGCGTCCGTAATGCCTTGCTCGCTCGTGAATTTGGCCCACGCCTGAAACGCGCTCGCGCGGCGGTTCGGCGTCTCCACCATCAGCACAGGGTAAGGGGGCTCGTTCGGTCGCGGGCCAGCGGCGTCGGGCGGAGGCGTGGCCGCGCACGCGCTCAACAGAAGGGCCAGCAGCACGCAGGCCGCGGCGCGCGAACGCTTCGGTAATCGCCCTCTCTGATTTACCACAGAAGTCATACGCTCTGGTTTGAACTGGGGAACAGTCCGCGAAACTCTGTGGGATTATACCGAATTGGGGCGCTTAGGAAAGGCTTCGTGAGTGGCGATCAGTTTTCTTCGCCGCGGACACAGGCGGCAGCGGCGCAAAAGTTTCTGCGCGTGCGTGTACGAAAATGGCTATAATCCGCGCAAGGAGATTGCCTGTTGCCTTTCGACGAAGAATCAGCGCCGTGGGATAGCTCTGAGCCGTTGCAATCGGAGCCGCGTGGGTTCTCGCACGACCAGATGGTCAGGTGTGAGGCGTGCCTGCGTGCGAATCCCCCTACGCGCACAAGCTGTCTTTACTGCGGGGCACAGTTGCCCGCGACCGAAGCCGGCGGCGCATTGCAGCGGCCGACGCTGCGCCGCTTGGAAAAGTGGGAGCAGGGTTTCAATGTGATTCTCCCTCCGACGGACGCAGCCCTCTTTTCATCGGAAGCGCTGCGGAAAGCTGCTGAACTCCTGCGCATTCGGCCCGAAGACCTGGGGCGAATCATCGAAGCGGGCGAACCTCTGCCCGTAGCACGCGCGGCAACGTCCGACGAAGCGGCGCTGGTCGAGCGAAAATTGCGAGAGTTGGGTTTCGAGTCGTCGGTGATTAGCGACGGCGAACTAGGGGCTGAGGCGTCGTTTATGAAGCGCGCGCGCGCTTTCGAGTTGACGGAAGATGCGCTCGTAATCTACCCGGCTGGCGGGGGCGAATTCGTGCGCGTTCTTTGGACGGAAGTCTCGCTCCTTCTGGCCGGGCGTCTCCTCGTCCGCGAGGTCGCGGTCGAAGAGCGCAAAGGCCGCCGCGCGGAAAAGGAGATCGTGGACGCGCGCGAGTTGAGTGCAGACGAGGCCGTGTTGGACATCTACACAACTCGGGACAAAGACTGCTGGCGCGTCAGTGCCTCCAATTTCGACTTCTCATGTCTGGGCGCGCGAAAGGGCTTTGTGGGCGCGCAGAACCTTGCGACGTTGGTCAGCACTTTGCGCGAGCGCGCGGGAGAGGCAGTCTACGAAGATTCTTACATGCGTGTGCGCGGCGCGCTGGCGCACGCCTGGCCCGTCGAGCAGCAGACGGAGGCGCGCGGCTGGCGGCGCAGCGCCCCCGGCCGGGTCACGACTGAGGAGGTCGCACGGAGCGACAACGAATCACAATTCACACGCTACTCTCGCTTGCGCCGTTACCTTCAACTGAATGCTGGGCCAAACTCATGAAGCGTCGCGGAGAGCGCAGGGAGTCTCATCATGCCGCGAAGGGGAGCGAGCGCGGCCCGCGTAGGTTTGGGGCTGAGCGCTCGACGGCTGAAGCGTCGTCGCTGATTGAGCGTCCCGCCGTCAGCGAGAACGCACAACTCTACGGCGTCGCCCCCGTGCTGGAAGCTTTGCGCGCGGGCAACCGCTCAATCGAGCGTGTGACGATAGCGGAGGGCGTGCGCCATCATCGCCTGCGCGAGTTGATAGAGGAGGCGCGGCGTAGAGGCGTGCCCGTGCGCCACGCGCCGCGCGTTGACCTCGCGCACGCGGTCGGCGTCGGCGCGAATCATCAGGGCGTGGTCGCGACGGTCGCGGCGGCGAGTTACGCCGACGCAGACGAATTGCTGGAAGCTCTGGCGCGTCGCGTCGGCACAGACGACCCGCCCCTCGCCGTGGTGCTGGACGGTGTGGAAGACCCGCGCAACCTGGGGGCCATCCTGCGTACGGCCGAATGCGC
>DATFCB010000002.1:0-4216 GCA_035253525.1 Pyrinomonadaceae bacterium
TGAGTCGGAAGTCAGGAGTCGGAAGCGAGGAGCGCAGGTTTTTCTTCCGGCCCCTGGCTCCTGACTTCTGTCTCCTGCCCCCTGGCGTAAGAGTTGAGTTCGGGAATATGTGGCAGGGCCAAAAAGGCGCGCACGACGCGCGGGTCGAATTCGAGACCGGCCCAGTTCACAAGATGCCCGCGCGCCTCGTCTTCCGTGCGCGCGGGGCGGAAGGGGCGCGCGTCTGTCAGCGACGCGTAGGCGTCCGCCACGCGCAGGATGCGCGCCCCCAGAGGAATTTGCTCGCCGCGCAGGGCGTCCGGGTAGCCCGCGCCGTTCCACCATTCCTGGTGCCAGCGCACCAGAAGTTGCGTGGCGCGGTCGGCGCTGGCGCGCGCCGCCTCCTGCTCGCCTATGACGGGATGACGCGCCAGGTCCAGCCGCTCGTCCTCCGTCAAAGGCCCGGCCCGCTTGATGTAGTCGCGCTCCATGGCGACTTCGCCCAGGTCGTGCGCGAGCGCGGCCAGTTTGAGCGACGCGCGGTCCTGCTGTGCCAGGTGAAACTGTTTCGCCACCGCGTCGGCGAGCCTGGCGATTCGCGCCGCGTGCTGGTGGGCGTACGCTTCAAACTCGTCCGAGGCCGCGGCCAGGCGCATAAACGCCTCACCCGTCACCCGTTCACTTTCAGCAAAGTCGAGATGAATGGACATAGCAGTGGTCAGTGGTCAGTGGTCGGTGGTCAGTTAAGGAACAGAAGAGCATTTGTGCCAGAACTGGTCTGCGGAGGCCGTAATGGTTTTTCTTTTAACTGACCACCGACCACTGACCACTGACTACTATCCTTTATCCTTTCCCTTTCACTTTGTCGAGCAGCCGGCGCGCGAGCTTGTTTTGCGGCTCAAGTGTGAGCGCGCGCTCCAGTTCTGACTGCGCGCGGCGGAGTAAGCCTAAATCGTTATATAGCTCCGCGAGCATCACGCGGTAGGTCGCGTTATTGGCGTCGAGCGCGATGGCCGCTTTGAACTCGGCCTCGGCGCTGCGGCGCAGGCGTTCGTCGCTCGCCATGGCCTGCCCGAAGTAGGCGCGGTAGCGCGGCTGCTTCGGGTCCAGCCGCGCCGCCTCGCCGAGCGAGGAGATGGCGAACGCGTTGTTGCCCTGCTGCAAGGCGGAGAGGCCCTGCTGAAATTTTTCTTTGGCGCGAAACGACGGCGTCGCGGCCGCCTCCCCGTACGCGGGCGACGACGACCTGACGCCCGCGCCGGTCTGCTGGGACGGGCGCGGCGCACGGCTCGCGGCCTCCTGTTGCAGCAGCTTGGAATCGTAGGTGGCGCGCGATGAAGAGTTCTTGAGCGTTTCGTATGCCTGCGCGATCTGGGCGAAACCCGACTCGATGCGCGAGAGTAACGCCGCGTCTGCCTCCCTGCGAAAACGGTCCGGGTGGAAGCGCTTGGCGAGCCCGTGATACGCGCGCTTGATGTCTGCGGCGCTCGCCGTGCGGACGACGCCCAGTCTCTGGTAATAGTTGGTCGCTCGCTCCAGCCGCTCGAACAACTCTTCGGGGTTCACTTCCTCGACGGAATTCTCTGCGCGTTTCTCCACGGGGGCGGGAGCTTCAGGCGGCGGCGGTATCGCTGCCTGCGGCTCAGGCTGCGGCTCGGGCGCGGCGGGCTGCGCTGGCCTGGCTTGCGCGGATTCCAGCGCGTGCGCCCTCGACTTCTCCTCGTTCGTCAGGGCCTGCGACCAACGCTGGCGGCGCAGGAACCCTCCGAGCGCGAGCATGTAGGCGGCGCGCAAAGTCTCTTCTTCAGGGAGGCCGCAGATGATTACCAGGTCGCGGACGCTGAGCGGCGCGTCAACGCGCGACAGGACGAAAGCCTCGGCGGGTAAAAGGTTGATGTCTTCGGGCATTTGAGTTTCCGGGTGAAGCATCTCTTTCCCGTTGGCGAGCCTCGCGGCGGCGAAGTGCGGCGGCAGGCGGCGCGCGCTCTCGACCATGAGCGGCTTGACGTTGACTTCAGCGCGGACCTCACCCGCGAGGCGCACGCGCGGGTCGAAATCCCAGTCCCCCTCCGTCCAGAGAAGCGCGTGACAGAGCAACTCGGAGACCTGGCGCGTTATCAACGCGTTGAGCGCCTCGCGGCTCAGTGCCCCGGACGCGAGCAACGATGTGCCTGCTTCAAGGTCGGACATGGTTTCTCCGACGCTTGCGAGCTGAGCCTCGGTCAGCAGGTTCCAACGGCGCGCGCAGGAGCCGAAACGGAAAGCGCGCAGGTTGGAGGTGGCGTAGACTATTTCACCCGCGTCGAAATAGACAACTACCTTGGCGCGTTCGCGCGTCAGCCGAACTGCGCCCGACAAACTTTCGCTAGAGATTTCGCGTACCAGCTCCGCCAGTGGGTGCTTCTGTAATTGACCAGCCATACGCTCAGTTTGCGGGACGAGCCTCCGGCCTCAATAATCTTCATTCTAACGCGCTCGTGTGGTGGCGGGAGCCCCCTCGACCCTCACGGCATGATAGCGCACGCGCACGGCAAAAGACAGTGGTCAGTGGTCGGTGGTCAGTGGTCGGTTAAAAGAAGGTCTAAAAGAAAATCTCTATAGTCTCGAAGGTCAATTTCCGGCACAACAGCTCACGCCGCCGTTTCTTAACTGACCACCGACCACCGACCACTTTTTCCCGACCACTGCCTTTGACAGTCGTGCGGGCGGCGCATATAGTAAGCACAAAAGAGATTCAGAAAAACCGGATAATCTCCCGCGTCGCCCGACAGACGTGGGCGCTCCGTTGTGAGCCGCAAATGAGCGAACAGATCACGGGACGTGTACCCCAAAAAACAGCCGACGAAAACAGCGCGCTCGACGTGTGCCCGGAGGATTTTCGCTTGCTGAGCGCGGAGATCGTAGACCTGCTCTACACGCAGACCCTCTCGCCCGACGCCATCAGCACGCCCTCTCAGGTTTGCGCTGCCTTCTCGGACATGCTCCTCCGACATTGGGATTTGTGCTGCATCGTCATCTATCTGCGCGACGAGGGAGGTCTTCTGCGCGAGAGCGCCGTCCACACGCACGAGCATCTGGACGAAGAGAAAGCGCGGGCCGCCGGCGCGCAGTTTGCCGCGGCGGTCGAGCGAAAAGGTAGTGAGCTGCAAACGTATCTGGACGAGAACGGCAACGGAGAGGCGGGCGAGGATGAAGGGCAACTGCGTCGCGCGCTCGAAAGCGCGGAGCTGCGCGCGGGTGCGGCTGTGCCAATTCACGCGCGCGGGATGGTCGTCGGCGCGCTCGTCGCCGTCAGCTTCTACCCGGAACGACTGCGCGCGGCGATGAACGGGCTGCGCTTCAGCGCCGCCCCTGTGGTCATCGGCGTCGGCAACGCGCGCCGCGCCGAAGCCCTGCGCGAGCAGCACCAGCGCATCGAACAGCTCGTGGACGAATTGAAGCAGCAGAGCTACGCGTTCGAGGAGGCCAACCGCGAGTTGCGTCGCGTGGCCCATTACCGCTCGCTCTTTCTCCAACGCATGTCGCACGAGCTGCGCACGCCTTTGACCTCCATCCTGGGCTTCGCGGAGATCATGCTCGACCACGAGACGCTGACCGACGCGCAGCGCCGCTTCTGCGAAAAAATTCAAGCCTCCGGGCTGCAACTGCAAACGCGCCTGACTCAGCTCGTTGACCTCTCGCGGCTTGAGGCCGGGCAGTCCGAGCTTTTCCTGCACGAGTTCTCGCTGCGCGAAGTGTTGCGCGAGTCGTGCACGGCGGTCGCGCGCCTCGCCGAGAAGCGTCAGGTGGAAATCATCTGCGAGCCGGAGACGGACCTTCCCTCCATCGTCTCGGACGAAGGAAAACTTCGCCAGGTGCTCTACAATTTCTTCGCACACGCCATCAGCCGCAGCCCCGAGGGTGCGTCCATACGCGTCCACGCGGAGAGCCGCCAGCCTTCGCGCTTACAGATCATCGTCGAGGACGACGGCGAGCCCATAGACGACATGTCAAGCATCTTCGAGCCGGTGGACATTGACGCGCCGAGCGAGAAGGCCACGAGTATGACTGAACTCGGACTCGCCATCGCGCGCCGCCTGATAGATGCGCTCGGCGGGACGGTGACGCTCGCCGGCCCCGAAGAGCGCGGCCTCAAAGTCGTCATAGAACTCCCCGTCCGCCCGACCGAAGGAAAGTAAAAGCTCGTCAATCGTAAATCGTGAATCGTAAATCGGAGAACGATCTTTCTTTTTCCATT
>DATFCB010000003.1:0-4082 GCA_035253525.1 Pyrinomonadaceae bacterium
TTTAATTTTGCATTAGTTCACTGGTCTGTCGGTCGGCGGTTGCCGGGCGAAGAAGTCCGTGTAGAAGCGGCGGGTGTATTCGTCTAATAATTGGGCCACGCGCGCGGGGTCCGGGGAGCGGACAATCAGGCCGGCGTGATAGGGCTTGTTCATGCGCCAGGCGACTTCCTGGTCGTTATAGGCCGAAGTGTCCGGGTGCTGCTGTCGTGCGAGCGAGACGAGTAGGCCAGCGTAGTCCTGGCCGAGCGGCGGGAGTTCATACTCGCGCGCGCCGCGCGCGATCTCAATCTTGGCCCACTCCGCCCAGAGGTTCATGCCGGTCGCGGCCTCTACCAACTCCACTATGTTCGCGCCGCCGACGCGCGCGGACGTTTCGAGGAAATAGAATTGCCCGTCCTCGCGCCCCTTGATGAACTCCGTGTGCGAGACGCCGCGCATGAGGTTCTTCGCGCCGAGCACGCGGTCATTCATTTCGAGCAGGGCGCGCTCGTCTTCGGACCCGCGCTCGACCGTGGCGGTCGTGAAGACGCCGCCCTCGTGGGCCACGTCCAGCGGCGGCGAGCCGTACTTGTGCGCGGCGGCGAAGATGACCTCTTTCTCGGAGACGATGGAGTCAACGTGGTAGATGTCGCCGGGGACGTAACGCTCCAGGAGGTAATACGACTGGCGGTCGCCGAGCCTTTCGACGGCGGCCCAGAATTCGTCGGGCGAGCTTAGTTTCTTGATGCCCGTGGCCGAAGCCTCGAAGCGCGGCTTGATGAGCCACGGCGCGGGCACGCGCTTCATGAAGTCGCGCAGCCGTTCGTGGTTGAGGACGTGTATGAATTCGGGGACGGCAATGCCGGCCTCGGTCGCGCGGACGCGCATCGCCAGCTTGTCGCGGAAGTAGCGCGTAGTGGTCTCGCCCATGCCTGGGACGCGCAGGTGCTCGCGCAGGGCGGCTGCGGTCTCAAGGTCGAAATCGTCGAGTGGCACAATTCTGTCAATCCGCTCGGTGCGCGCCATGTAGCTGACGCCTTTTATCACGTCGCCCAGCTTCCACTGCTTCTTGCCTTCGTCGGGAATCAGGAAAATCTCGTCAATGCTCTCGCGCGGCCAGTCGGCGTGCGCGATGCTCTCGGACGTTAAGAGCAGCACGCGGCAATTCTGGCGCTTGCATTCGCGCATGAATTCCTGGCCCTTTTCGTAGCTCGCCAGGCAGAGCATCGTGATTGGCCGTGCGTCCGACATGGGAGAACTCCTCCGATATGGATTCCAGAAGCGTTGGTGAAAGTGAGGCATCATAGCCGGATGGACCGCAGGTTTCCAAGCGAACTTTGTGCGGCGGCTTTCGTTTCAAGTATTATGAGTAAAAATCAGCGGGCGAGAAGCAGGCCGGGAAACTTTGACTCGAACAGGAGCGCTGATGGAAGGCTACATTTTTCAACTCAACTGCTCGGACGGTGGAGTGCCTAAGTTTTCGGTGGGCTCGGCCGAGTTGACCGAGACGGGGCTCATCGGCGACAGGCAGGCCCACCTGAAGATTCACGGCGGGCCGGAGCGCGCGCTCTGCCTGTACGCGCTGGAAAACATAGAGCGGCTACAGGACGAAGGTCATCCGGTCTTCGCCGGCTCAACCGGCGAGAACGTGACGGTCGCCGGCCTCGACTGGGAGAAGCTCAGGCCGGGCATGCGCCTCGCGCTCGGCGACGAGGTGGTCGTCGAAATCACCTCATACGCGGGACCCTGCCAGACCATCGCTGGCTCGTTCAGTGACGGCAAATTCAAACGCATCTCTCAAAAAGTTCACCCCGGCGAGTCACGCCTCTACGCCCGCGTCATTCAAACCGGGCGGCTCGAAGCGGGGCAGAAAGTGCGCGTGCTGAACGGCGCGAAGGTTTGACCATCCAGATTGCCGACAACGCAGGAGGTTCGTCATGGCACGCATTGACGGAGTCAACGCGGACGAAGCGGACGGTTACGTCAAACAGGTCTTCGACGCGCAGGCGAAGAAATGGGGCGCGCCGCTCTTGAATCATCTGGTCTACGCGCGCCGCCCAACGATTTTTCGCGGCGCGCGCGGGATGTGGACGGGCATAGATTCTTCGGGCTTGATTGACCCACGGCTTCAGGCGCTCTTGAACCGGCGCGTCGCTTCGCTCAACGGCTGCGAGTTTTGACAGGACATCAACGCTGCCGTGGGCAGCGAGCTTGGAGTCTCGGAGGAGAAAATCCTGGCGCTCGCGGATTACGCGACCAGTCCGCTCTACAGCGAGGCCGAAAGGACCGCGCTTGAGTACGCCGACTCGATGACGATCACGGGGCGCGAGGTGACGGACGAGTTGTTCGCGCGGCTGCGGGGAGTCTACGACGACGACGCGATTGTGGAGCTGACGGCCGTCATCGCCTGGGAGAATTCGTCCAGCAAGTTCAACCGCGCCCTGCGCGTGCCCTCGCAGAATCTTTGGAAGCGTGAGGAAAAGAGTTGATGGAAAATTTCGAGCCGACCGCGAGAACGACGCTCAAGAGACTTCCCAAGCGTGGCAATTACGAGCGCGAGACCATCTACGGCATCCTCGACGAAGGCTTCGTGTGCCACGTCGGGTTCGTCGTGGACGGCCGCCCTTTCGTCATCCCGACCGGCTACGGGCGCGCGGGCGACCAACTCTACATACACGGCTCGGCGGCGAGCCGCATGCTTCGCACCTTGCGCGAAGGGATAGACGTTTGCGTGACGGTCACGCTGGTTGACGCGCTGGTGCTGGCGCGCTCGTCCTTCCACCATTCGATGAACTACAGGTCTGTGGTCATCTTCGGCCGCGCCCAGGTCGTAGAGGACGAGGGCGGGAAGATGGAAGCCCTGCGCGTCTTTACGGACCACATCATGCGCGGGCGTTGGGAGGACGCGCGGCTGCCGAATCAAAGCGAGCTGCGCCAGACGATGGTGCTCGCGCTGCCGCTCGCGGAAGCCTCGGCCAAGATACGCACAGGCCCGCCCATTGACGACGAAGAGGACTACGAGCTGCCCGTCTGGGCGGGCGAACTGCCCTTGCGCGTCGTGACGGGCGAAGCCATCGCGGACCCGCGCCTGAATGCCGGTGTGGAGCAGCCGGAGTACATGCGAGAGTACAGAAGACCTCAGGCGGAAGAGACGGCCGAGGCGTAGAGCTTGCGCGTTCCTTTGCGTCTTTGCGTCTTTGCGAGAGATATTCCTCACGCAAAGGCGCAAAGACGCAAAGGGGTTGAAGCGTTTGAAGGTTGGAAGGAATGATTCGGAAGATGCGAGTTCATAAATTTCTGTCAGACACATTCAGCCGCTTTCGGTTGGTCTTCGCCGCACTGCTGCTCGTTCACGCGGGCGCATTCGCGCAGGAGGCGAATAAGCCTGCGAAGGAGCCGACGCTTGAAGAGTTCAAGGCGATGCGCGTCGTTTACAGCGTGCCGGGGATGGAGCGTGTGAAGGTTCAGAAAAATCTGGTGTACAAAAAGGCCGGCGAACTTGAGTTGCAGATGGACGTTTACGCGCCGCCGGACCTCAAGCGCGGCGAGCGGCGGCCGGCCGTCGTCTTCGTCTCCGGCGATGCCCCGTGGGAACTTCTCAAAGACCTGAAGGACTGGGGCGTCTACGTCTCCTGGGGGCAACTCGTCGCCGCGTCCGGTTTCGTCGGCGTCACCTTCAACCACCGCTCGACCGAGAAGTTTACGAAAATTCGTGACGCCGCCTCGGACATAGACGACGCGATTGCTTACGCGCGCAGCCACGCCGACTCGCTCAACATAGACCCGGATAGAATCTGCCTCTGGGCCTACTCCGCGGGCGGGCCGTTCTTGCGGACCATGCTGCGCGAGAAGCCCGCCTTCGTGCGCTGCATCGTCGGCTACTATTCGATGTTCGGTTTGCCGCAGGGGGCGGCCACGGAGGATGCGGTCCGCGAGTTCACGGTCGCGAACTATTTGGGCCAGAACCCGAAGAATGTTCCGCCGCTGATGGTCGTGCGGGCCGGGCGCGACGTGCCTCTCATCAACGACTCCGCAGACGCATTCCTACGCGAAGCGGTCAGGCAGAACCTGAACATAGAGTTCATCAACTACGTCGAGGGGGT
>DATFCB010000004.1:0-8778 GCA_035253525.1 Pyrinomonadaceae bacterium
GACGCGCCGCTCGGTCTTCCGCGACGCCGAGCTGCTGGCAAAATTTCCCGCCTATCCCGTACAGCTACGCTCACTGGAAAACTCTCGCCCGCGCCCGCGCACGCCGCTCTGGAACGAGATCGAGAACGCCTTCGGCATCTACCTCTCGAAGGCCAACGGCGGCGAACTCTCGCCCGAGGACGCGATGAACCAGGCGAACGCCAAGATCGCCGAGATCATAGGGCGCGGGAAATAGACGGATGCTTTCAAAAGTCAAGCGCAACCTTCGCACGCATTGGGAGCACACGCGCGGCGGCGAGCGCGCGCTGCCTTACCTTCTAATCGCGCCAGCGGTCGCGGTGCTCGTCGCGCTTTCGATTTACCCGCTCGTCTACGCGGTCAAGGTCAGTTTGCAGGCCGACTCGGGCGAGGGCGCGCGCTGGACGTTTCAGAATTTCGCGCGCCTTCTCTCAGACGACTTTTTCCTGTCCGCTCTCGCACACACGCTCGTTTATGCAGTCATCGCACTGACGGTGGAGTTCCTGCTCGGCCTCACGCTCGCGGTGCTCTTGAACAGGGAGATGCGGGGGCGCAGTTTTTTCCGCGCGGCGCTGCTCGTGCCGATGATGCTGCCGCCCGTGGTCGTCGGCGTCGTCTGGCGGCTGATGCTCAACCCTAACTTCGGCGCGATAAATGGCACACTTCAGATGTGCGGGATGAACACGGAGCAACTGACGTGGACGGCTTCGCCGACGCTCGCCTTCGCCTCTGTCATCATGGTGGACATCTGGCAATGGACGCCCTTCATGTTTCTCATACTGCTCGCGGGCTTGCAGGCCATCCCCGAAGAGCCTTACGAGGCCGCGCTGATTGACGGCTCAAGCTCCTGGCAGACTTTCCGCCACGTCACGCTGCCGCTCTTAAAACCCGCCATCCTGATCGCGCTCCTGCTCAGGACGATGGACTTGCTACGCGTCTTCGACCAGATATTCATCCTCACGGAAGGCGGCCCAGGCTCCGCGACCGAAACCATTAGTCTTTACATCTACCGCACGGCCTTCCGCTTCGGCGACTTCGGCTACGCGGCGGCGATGTCTTTCGTGCTCTTGCTTCTGACGAACGGTGTCAGCGTGCTTTACATTCGCCTACTACAGAGACAGGAGGAAGCATGAGAAGCGGGGGCCGGGAATCTGGAGCCTGGGGCCGTGTGTTGCCTTACGTGCTGGCCGCGTTCGCGGTCGCCGCGGCGCTGTTGCCGGTCTACTGGATGATGACCATCTCGCTCAAGCGCGAGGTGGATCAGTTCGCCGTGCCGCCTAAGTGGATAATATTCGAGCCGACGCTCGCGCATTACGCGGACGCTTTCGTCGAGCGCTCGTTCGCGCGGTATCTGGTCACGAGCGGCGTGGTCGCGGTGCTTTCGACCGTGTGCGCGCTCGTGCTGGGGACGCTCGCGGCTTACGGCCTGGCCCGTTTCCGTCTGCCACACAAGCTCAACACGCGTGTCGCGCTCTGGATACTCTCGACGCGCATGTTCCCGCCGATAGTCACGGCCGTCCCGCTTTTTCTGCTGATGAGCGACCTGCAACTCCTGGACACCGTCGCGTCGCTCGTCATCGTCTACACGGCGTTCAACCTGCCGTTCGTGGTCTGGATGATGCGCGGGTTCTTTCGCGAGATACCGCGCGAACTGGAGGAGGCCGCGCGCGTTGACGGCGACTCGCGCCTGGGCGCTCTGCGCCGCGTCATCCTGCCGCTGGTCACGCCGGGCCTGGCCGCGACGGCCGTCTTCTGCCTCATCATCTCGTGGAACGAATTTCTCTTCGCCTTGACGCTGACGCAGACCGACAACGCGATGACGCTCCCGGTCGGCATCGCGGGCCGCGTCACGCAGTACGAGATAGAGTGGGGCGTGATGAGCGCCGCTGGCGTCGTGGCGATGATTCCGATACTGGTTTTTGCGCTGGCAGTTCAACGTTACCTCGTGCGCGGGCTGTCGCTGGGCGCAGTGAAGGGTTAGGATTTTTCACGCCAAGGCGCAAAGACGCAAAGAAAGCGCGCAAGGGGAAGAGGCATCCAACCGCTTTGCGGTCTTCTTTGCGCCTTGGCGTGAGATATTTTTCTCTCTATGAACGTCTCTTTCATCAACGTGAGCAAGAGTTTCGGCCCGACAGTCGTCGTCGACGATTTGACGCTTTCGACTGAGGACGGCGAGTTCGTCGTTCTTCTAGGCCCGTCTGGTTGCGGGAAGACGACGACATTAAGAATGCTGGCCGGGCTTGAGGAGGCGAGCGCCGGTGACATCATGATCGGAGCGGAGCGCGTCAACGACGTGCCGACGCAGCGGCGTGACATCGCAATGGTCTTTCAGTCTTACGCGCTCTACCCGCACATGACGATTGCCGAAAACATAGCCTACCCGCTGCGCGTCAGGAAAATCCCGCGCGGCGAGATAGCTCAGCGCGTCGCAACGGTGGCGCGCATGCTTGAGATTGACAGGCTGCTCGCGCGCCGCCCGCGCGAGTTGTCCGGCGGCGAGCGGCAGCGCGTGGCCCTGGCGCGTGCGGTCGTACGCGCCCCACGCGTCTACCTGATGGACGAGCCGCTTTCCAATCTCGACGCGAAGCTGCGCGTGCAGATGCGAGGCGAGTTGAAGCGACTTCAGCACGAATTGGGGACGACGACCGTTTACGTGACGCACGACCAGTCGGAGGCCATGACGCTCGCGCACCGCGTGGCGGTGATGCGCGCCGGGCGGCTCCAACAGTTCGACACGCCGCTCAACATCTACAACCATCCGGCCAACCGCTTCGTCGCCGAGTTCGTCGGCAGCCCTGCGATGAATTTCATAGAGGGCAGGCCCGACGACAACTCTCGCGTCTTCGCGGGCGGCGGCCTCGCGCTGCCCCTCAACGATGCTCAGTTAGACCTGATGAACGGGCGCGAGCGCGTCACGCTCGGCGTGCGGCCCGAGCATGTGCACGTTTCCACGTCGGCGCGGGAGGGTTGGACTAATGCGGAGATTTACGTCACGGAATTGATGGGCAACGAGACCTTCGTCTTCCTGCGACTGCCCGGTGGCGAGAAGATCATCGCCCGCGCCGCGGCAGACTTTCGCGCCGAACAGGAGACGCCCGTCTGGGTCCGCTTCGAGACGGACAAAGCCGTCTTCTTCGACGCCGACTCGGGCGAAGCGCTCACGAGCAGCGGTCAGCAGTCAGTGGTCAGTGAAGAACAAAAACAAGAAGGCAGTCGAGTGTGATTAGCTCGGCTGCCTTCTTCTCTTTTGCTTTTAACTGACCACTGACCACTGACCACTGACCACTGCTTTATTGTCCGCCCGCGGCTTCGCCTTTCGGCTTGTTCGGCTGCGGGGTGACGCGCAGGTAGGGTTTGAGGGTCTTCCAGCCGCCGGGGAATTTCTCTTTGGCCTGCTCGTCCGAAAGGGCCGGGACGATGATGCAGTCGTCGCCGTCCTTCCAGTTGACGGGCGTGGCAACAGAGTAGTTGGCCGTCAGTTGCAAGCTATCTATGACGCGCAGGATTTCCTCGAAGTTGCGGCCGGTGCTCGCCGGGTAGGTGATCATCAGCTTGACTTTCTTGTCGGGGCCGATGACGTAGACCGAGCGCACCGTAAAGGTGTCGGAGGCGTTCGGGTGAATCATGTCATAGAGGTCCGAGACCTTGCGGTCGGAGTCTGCGATGACAGGGAAGTTCAGTTTCTGCCCTTGCGTCTCTTCGATGTCCTCGGCCCATTTCGAGTGCGAGTCGGCCGGGTCAACGCTGAGGCCGATGACTTTGACGTTGCGGCGGTCGAATTCGGGTTTGAGGCGCGCGGCCTCGCCGAGTTCGGTCGTGCAGACCGGGGTGAAATCCTTGGGGTGCGAGAAGAGCACGCCCCAGCTATCGCCGAGCCAGTCGTGGAACTTGACCTCGCCTTCGGTCGTCTGGGCCGTGAAGTCGGGTGCGGTGTCGCCTAAGCGAATGGACATAACGTTCGTTTCCTTTCTATCGTAAAAAATTCCTTCCCCTGCT
Organism: Pyrinomonadaceae bacterium; assembly: GCA_035253525.1. Lineage (GTDB taxonomy): Bacteria > Acidobacteriota > Blastocatellia > Pyrinomonadales > Pyrinomonadaceae > QHXM01. The sequence continues at coordinate 4,015 of DATFCB010000004.1, forward strand.
CTTGATACGAAGCGAGGGCCAGGCAAGATGGCGGAAAGTGTTTTGGGCTTTTACCTCTAAAGCGGCCCGCAAGTCAACAACCGCGGGCGCACCTGTGTTAAATTCTTGGCCTTTCTTTGCGTCTTTGCGTGAGGAGAATTTCACGCCAAGGCGCAAAGACGCAAAGGGGTTGACTTGCTTGGTATGCTGGCTTTTGAAATTATTGATGGGGAGTGATGGATGAAATTAGCACTGAACGGCGCGACGACGATGCGCGCCGACCTCGCGACGGACGTGCGCGCGGCCGCCGCCGCCGGCTTCGACTGCCTGGAAATCTGGGCCGCGAAGCTACGCAAGTTTCTCGTGTCCGGCTCGACGGCCGAACTGAAAAGCCTGTTAGACGCACACGGCCTTGAGCCTTACAGCATCAACTCCATCGAGAGCATCACCTTCAGGGACGCGGAAGGACACGCGCGGCTCGTCGCCGAGTGCGAAGACTTGTGCCGCACGGCGTCCGAGCTTGACTGCCCTTACATCGTCGTCGTGCCGAGCCCGCTGCCCGAAGGCAAGAGCGGGGAGGACGTGCTCGCGGAGTCCGTGCGCGTGCTGGACGAACTGGGCCAAATCGCCGAAAGATACGGCGTCGGGCTCGCGTTCGAGTTTCTGGGGCAGCCGCGTTGCAGCGTGCAGACGCTTGAAGAGGCCGCACGGATAGTCAACCACCTGGGGCGCGCCAACGTCGGCCTCGTCATTGACAGCTTCCACTTCTACGCGGGCGGCTCGCGTCTCGAATCAATTGACGCGCTCGACCCGGCGCGGCTTTTCGTCTTTCACATCAACGACGCCGAAGATTTGCCGCGCGCGGAGTTGGAAGACCGTCACCGGCTGCTGCCTGGGCTTGGCATCCTGCCGCTTCAGGCAATCGTCGGCGCGCTCAACCGCATAGGCTACGACCGCGTCACGAGCGTGGAGATTTTCAGGCCGGAATACTGGGACCGCGACCCCTCGGAACTGGCCCACGAAGCGCGCGAAGCGACCCGTAGAGTTTTGGCACAAGCGGGACTCAAGCTATCAGAGTCGGTTTGAGACAGAGCGCACACTAATCTCAAATTTGAAACTTCAAATTCCCTTTGCAAATGGACAAAATCAGAGTAGGCATCATCGGCGCTGGCTACATCGGCGGCGTCCACGCTCAGGTGCTGAGGCGCGACGAGCGCGTGGAACTTGCGGCCGTTTACGACATCGTCGGCGAGCGCGCGCAGCAACTCGCGCGCTCATCGGGCGCGGCCTCCGCACGCAGCCCGGAAGAAGTGATAGAGGCGAGCGACGCGGTTTACGTGACCACGCCGAACACGAGACACACGGAACTGGCCGTGGCGTGCGCGGAGGCAGGCCGACACGTCTTTTGCGAGAAGCCTCTGGCGACGAACCTGGAAGACGCGGCGCGTGTGTTGGCTGCGGCGGAGCGCAGCAGCGCCGTCTTCCAGGTCGGACACAACCGGCGGTTCGCTCCCGTTTACAGCACGCTCAGAAGGATGCTCACGGAGGAAGCGGCCCCGCATTCTGCGCACGTCAAGATGAATCGCGGCGAGTTGATTAACCCGGAATGGGTCGGCGACCCCGCAGTGACGGGCGGCTTTCTTTACGAGACGACCATACACATGTTCGACATGATGCGCTTCCTCTTCGGCGAGGTTAGCGCATTGACGGCCCTCGGCTCGACGCACGAATACCCGGAGACAGACGACTTCTCCGTCCTGCTCGGCTTCGAGAGCGGGATGCACGCCACGCTCTGCTCGTCGGCCGACGCGAGCTGGCTCTTCCCCTTCGAGCGCGTCGAAGTCTTCTGCCACCACAAGACCATCTCGACGCGCGAGATGGAAGCCCTGATCTCAAGCGAAGGCATGGAGGGCAAAGAGGTCACGCTCTCCATGCACCAGCTCTCGAAGGAAGAAAAGTGGGGCTACCTACAGGAAGACCGAGCTTTCGTTGACTCTATTCTGACGGCCACGCCCCCGCTCGTCACCGCGCTCGACGGCTACAAATCGGTCGAACTCGTTGACGCCTGCTACCGCGCCGTCCGCACGGGAACAACAATAGGGATGAGGGATGAGGGATGAGGGATGAAGTAAAACGTCCCCTTTTCATCCCTCATCCCTCATCCCTCATCCCTTTTATTTTTTATGATTCAATACGACGCGCATAAATGGACGCATCATCTGTTTGACATCAAGGGGTCTGTGGTTCGGCAGATTTTCTGGCGGGTCATGCTCTTTGTCGTCTGGTCAATCGGGGTCGTGGCCTTTAACAAGTACGCGCGCCCGGTCGCTGTGCCTTCGACGGTGCACACGCTGATCGGCGTGGCGCTCGGCCTGCTTTTGGTCTTCCGCACCAACGCCTCTTACGAGCGCTTCTGGGAGGGGCGCAAACTCTGGGGCGGCATCGTCAACGAGTCGCGCAACATCGCGCGCGAGGCGGCTGCTTTCCTGCGCGAGCGGCCGGACCTCGTCCGCCGCACCGTTTTCTGGACCGCCGCCTTCCCCTACGCCGCCATGAACTCGCTGCGCGGCGGGCGCGGGATCGGGCCGCTCGCCGAGCGTCTGCCGAAAACGGAAGTGGCCGACACGCTCGCCGCGCAGCACGTCCCCTCGGCCGTCGCACGGCGCATCACGAACGAACTCGTCCGCGCCAGAGACGAGGGACACCTGAGCGATTACATCACCGCCGCGATAGACTCAAACGTCAACCTCCTGATTGACTACATAGGCTCGTGCGAGCGCATACAGAAGACGCCGCTGCCCTTCGCCTACGTCGTACACCTCAGGCGCGCGCTCATCCTCTATTGCCTGACGCTCCCCTTCGCGCTGGTCGAGACCTACAGTTGGACGACCGCCGGCTACACGCTCCTCATCGCCTACATCCTCTTCGGCATCGAGGAGATCGGCGTCGAGATCGAGAACCCCTTCGACGAGGACGACAACGACATCCCGCTCGACCAGATTTGTGCCAATATCGAAGGGAATCTGCTGGCGGTCCTGGAGGAGACGAGGGCGGAAGAATCGCTGAGCGAAGGAGTCGGGGCGTGAGCGCGTCGGCGCGTCAGGTCTAGTTCACGACGAATTGATTGAAGAGAAGCCGGGAATGAGATATAACCTTGCGCGTCCGTCCAAAGGAAGTTTGTGCCCGGCGCGCCCAGGAACCCGACCTCGCTCGCCGGCTTCATCCTAAATAAAGAACTGGCCCGTCGCGGACGACGCCGATGATCGGCTCGAACCTCCTTAACTACCGCATTCTCGAAAAGCTCGGCGTCGGCGGGCAGGGCGAAGTCTACAAGGCCGTTGACGCGAAGCTCGGCCGCACGGTCGTCATCAAAGTCCTCCCGCCCGCGCTGACCGTCAAGGAGGCGAACCTCAAACGCTTCGAGCGCGAGGCGCGTCTGGCTTCCTCGCTCGACCATCCGAACATCTGCACCATCTTCGACCTGGACGAAGCCAACGGCACGCACTTCATCGCCATGCAGTACGTCGAGGGGCGCAACGTGCGGCAGTTAGTCAACGGACGGCCGCTTGAGTTGGTGAGCGCGCTGCTCATCGCGATTCAAGTCACGGACGCGCTGGCCGCCGCGCACGCGCGCGGCATCATTCACCGCGACATCAAATCCGGCAACGTCATGGTCACGGACTCGGGCCAGGCCAAGGTTCTGGACTTCGGCCTGGCGAAACTGCTCGACGACGACACGGCGCAAACGGAAGGCATACACCGCACGGAGCTGACGGAAGTCGGCGTGCCTTACGGGACGCCGACGCACGCCGCGCCGGAGCAGGCACGCGGCGACCGCGTGGACTGGCGCGCGGACATCTTCTCGACGGGAGTCTTGCTCTACGAGATGCTGACCGGAACGTGGCCCTTCCGTGGGAAGACCACGATTGACGTGCGCCACGCGGTACTGCACGACCAGCCGAAGCCGCTCGCGGAATCAAGGCCGGGTTACGTCCCGCCGCGCCTCCAACAAATCCTGGACCGCGCGCTCCAGAAGGAGCCGCGCGACCGCTACCAGAAGATCGCGGAGATGCGCGACGACCTCAAAGCCGTCTTGCAGGAGGTTTCCGCGGGCGACGCGCAGATAATCGGAGGCGTGACGCAAGCAGCGCCGCGCCACCTCTCCGGCTCTGGCCCAGTTTCGCGCGCGATGCGCTGGCTGCGCAACGTGACGGGATCCAACCCGCAGTCATCGCAGCCGCACACCAGCGTCCCGGCCTCCACACAGTCGCCTTCGCGCACCTCGCAGGAGATACACCAGACGCCCATGACGAGCGTGGGCGAGCGCGAGAAAAAGTCCGTCGCCATCCTCCCCTTCAAGAATTTGAGCAACGACCCGGCCTCTGCCTTTTACGAATTCTCGCTGGCGGACGCGGTGATTACGGAACTGGCGCGGCTGCGCTCGCTGGTGGTCCGCCCCTCTTCGGTCATCTCCAAGTATCAGGGGCAGGCGGTTGACCCGCGCGACGCGGGGCGCGAGTTGAACGTGAACGCCGTGCTGGCCGCTGGCTTCCTGCACGCGGGCGACCGCTTCCGCGTCACGGCCCAACTGCTCGACGTGATGAACGGCGATTTGCTGTGGAGCGACCGGATTGATGCCGCCGCGAGCGACATCCTCGCCGTGCAGGACACCATCGCGCAGCGCATCGTTGACGGGCTGCGATTGGAGCTAACGCACGACGAGCAGGCCGGCATCGCGAGGCCCGCCACGGAGAGCGCCGCCGCTTACGAGGAATACCTGCGCGG
>DATFCB010000005.1:0-2146 GCA_035253525.1 Pyrinomonadaceae bacterium
TAGCCGTTGGCGACGGCATGGGCGGGCTGTTCCAATTTCCACAGGTACTCGGAGAGACCCGCCACGGTGGCCGAAGGGTTAAAGACGATTTCGGCGCCGTTGAGGCCGAGCGCGCGCGCGCCTTCGGGGAAGTGGCGGTCGTAGCAGATGTAGACGCCCACGCGAGCGTAGGCCGTTTCAAACGTCGGATAACCGAGGTTGCCGGGCTTGAAGTAGAACTTCTCCCAGAAGCCCGGCGCGACGTGCGGGATGTGGTTCTTGCGGTACTTGCCCAGGTACGTCCCATCCGCGTCAATCACGGCCGCCGTGTTGTAGTAGATGCCCGTGATCTCTTCCTCGTAAATTGGCACAACGATGACCATGCCGTGTTGCTTCGCCACGTCCTGCATCAACTTCACGGTCGGGCCGTCCGGCACTTTCTCGACCGCCTCGTACCAGCGCGTCTCCTGCTCCGCGCAGAAGTAGGGCGTGTTGAAGACCTCCTGCATGCAGAGAATCTGCACGCCCTGGCGCGCGGCGTCTTCGATCATCTTCAAGTGCTTTTCGACGTTGGCTCGCTTGATCTCTTCAATCGGCGCGTCAGTCGGCGCGGCGTTCCTGGCCTGAATGAGTCCGCATTTGACGGTACGTGGCATCTCTTAAACTCCTTAGTCCAAAGTCTAATGTCCAAGGACCAAAGTCAACAAGCCGGGTCTTAGACCCTGGCGTTTGAACTTTGGACTTTGGACTTCATCAAAACGTAGTAGATGGCAAAGCCCAGCGCGAAGGTGACGAACCAGGCGTAAGTATACAGCGTGTCGAAGAAGTTCGGGTCGTCCAGCTTGCCCGTAAAGTTCGGCGTCGTCGCGGCGCGGACGAAGCCGGGGACGACGGGCGCGACCGCGACCGCGAGCGCGAGAAGCGCGCGCCAGTTAAAGCCGCTGCCGCCGTACGAGTAACGCCCCTTCGGGTCGAAGAGCGCGGCGAGGTCCAGGCGCTGGCGGCGCAAGACCCAGTAGTCGCAGATGAGGATTCCGGCAATCGCCCCCATCAGGCCCGAATAGCCTATGAGCCACGTGAAGATGTACGCGCCCATTGAAGCCATCAGCTTCCAGGGCATCATCGCGATGCCTATGAGCGCCGTAATCAGCCCGCCCGTGACGTACGAGATGCGCTTCGGGTTGAGGTTGGAGAAATCGTTCGACGGCGAGACGACGTTGGCGGCCATGTTGGTCGTCAACTGCGCGGCGAAGATGACGACGGTCGCGAAGAGGACGACCGAGACGCTGTCGAACTGTTTCATCAGCTCGACCGGGTCCGGAATGGGCCTGCCGTAAATCAGAAGGGTCGCGCTCGTCACCGCGACGCCAATGAAGGCGAAGGCCGTCATCGTCAGCGGGAGCCCCAGCGCCTGCCCCAACATCTGCGACTTCTGCGACTTCGCGTAGCGCGTAAAATCCGGGATGTTCAAACTGAGCGTGGCCCAGTAGCCGACCGAGGCCGTCAGCGCGCCCGGAAAGATCGCCCAGAAATTGTTCTGCTCTTTTTGCAGGCGGCTCGATTCGTTCAGCACGTAGCCGAGGCCGCCCGCGCGCCACGAGGCCCAGATCAAAAGCGCAGCGCCTCCCAGCAACAGGAGCGGCGCGGCCCACGTCTCAAGGTGCTTGATGCCCTCTATGCCCTTGAGGATGATGAGGACTTCGATGCCCCAGAACAGGAAGAACGCAAGCCATGTGTGAAGCGGGACTCCGAGGACGGCAGCGCCGCCGAACAGATTGTTCCAACCGCCCCATATCACGCCGAAGAGCGCGTCCAACGCCGTCCCGCCGATCCAGGTCTGTATGCCGAACCAGCCGCACGCGACGATGGCGCGCAGGACGGCCGGGACGTTCGCGCCGAGTGTGCCAAAAGAGGCGCGGCAGAGAACGGGGAAGGAGACGCCGTACTTCGTGCCCGCGTGCGCGTTGAGCATCATGGGGATGAGGACGATGGTGTTGCCGAGCAGGATGGTCAACATCGCCTGCCACCAGTTCATCCCGGCCTCTATGAAGCCGCCCGCGAGCGTGTAGGTCGTAATCACGACGCTCATCCCTATCCAGAGCGCGGCGATGTTCCACGTAGACCAAGTCCGCTCCTTGATGGTCGTCGGCGCGAGGTCTTTGTTCCA
>DATFCB010000006.1:0-2307 GCA_035253525.1 Pyrinomonadaceae bacterium
CGCCGCGCTCATGCGCCGTCGCAGCGCGTCCGCGTGGGCCAGCGTGCGGAAGGGCAGCGCGTGCTCTTCCGCGCCCTCTATGTTCCAGTAGTTCGTGATGCCGCCCGCCGCGAGCACCAGCACGTCGTAGGCCAGGGGCGAAGAGCGTCCCGTTATGCCGACCTCGCGCGCGTCCAGGTCAATGTTCGTGACTTCGCCGCGCACGACGCGCACGCTCTCGTCCAGCAGTTCCTTGAATTGCGGCGCGATGTGCCATGCCTCGACCTCGCCGCTCAGGTATTCGTAGAGCATCGGCGTGAAGAGAAAATGGTCCTCCGGGCTGACGAGGGTCACCGCGCCTGCGCCCGCCACGTCGAGCGCCGTGAAAAGTCCGCCGAAGCCGCCGCCGATAATCAAGATGCGAGCCTGTTTGCTAGCCATGTGCTTACCTTTGCCTGTGGATTTGTCTCGTGCAAATACTAACAGACAAGCGGCCGGGCGCGCACGGTTTCGCCGCCGAGAGTCCGCGCTAATCTTCCGGGGCGTCTGGCCATTGACACGCCCGCCGTTTCATTATATCGTCCGGCCTGTCGTCAAAGTTGGTTGCGTGCGGCGCACTCGCGCCCGCGCGTCTGACGCTCGCAAGCCAGAGCGCCGCAAAAGCGTTTCCTTCCCGGCACGGGACGCCGCCTATAAGTTTTCGAGGAGTCTAAAAATCGTGAAAAGAGTATCCCCCCGCGCGCTCCCTTCGCTGGCAGCCGTGTGTCTCTTCCTGCTTGCGCTCGTTCTTCCCGTTTCCGCGTTGGCACAAAACAAGGCCGACTCCAAAGAGAAGAAAAGACCGCAGGCCGATAAAACCCTTTCCAGCACGGCGGCCGCGCCCCCCGTGACGGTCGCCACGAAGAGTGCGGCCGGCCCGCACGCGGCCCTGCTCGCGCCGATGGAAATGGAAATCATTGACGAGATCAATCTGGCCCGGATGGAGCCACAGAAGTACGCCGCGTTCATCGAGGAGTATAAAAAGTATTACAAAGGGAACCAGCTCCTGGCCCCAGGCTATACACAGGCCATGACGACGGTCGAAGGCGTGGCCGCCGTGGACGAAGCCGTCAACTTTCTGCGGGCGGCGAAACCGCTCCCGGCCCTGCAAATCGTCAAGGGTCTGTGCCTGGCCGCGAAAGATCACGCGCTCGACCTCGCCGTCAAAGGGACGACAGGGCACAAGGGGAGCGACGGCAGCACGCCGAACACGCGCATGGACCGCTACGGCCGCTGGGAGAGCGTGACGGGCGAAAGCATCGTTTACGACGTGACCGCGGCCCGGCAGATCGTCATCGGGATGATTATTGACGACGGCATCTCCAATCGGGGCCACCGCCGAAACATCTTCGAGTCCAAGCACCTCGTCGCCGGCATCAACATCAACACTTCGCCCCCGCACGGGGCCAAATGCGTCATCACCTTCTCGGGCGGCTTCACGGACAAGTCGGCGGCGGCCTCCCCCAGGAATTTCTAGCCGGGAAAACCGTAGGGGCAGGGGGAAGAAATGATGAGTGATTAAGGCAGAATGATGAAGTAAGAACTGTCTTTCTATTCATCATTCATCACTCCGCATTCATCATTTCTCCACCCTGCCCCTGCATAGCCACGCTCTGCCTGCTTGCTGGACATCGCCGTAAACGGCGTGTTAAATTGCCCCGTCTTTAAATCTTAGCGGTTGCCGCGCCTCAGACGAGGGCGGAAGTACTGCGGTCTGGGAGGGCCATCAAGAGCAGTGGCATTAGCAAAAGAAGCGAAAGAGAAGATAGTGACGGATTTCCGCACGCACGAGGCCGACACAGGTTCACCACAGGTGCAGATTGCGCTGCTCAGCCAGCGCATTAACGAGCTGACCGAGCATTTCAAGACGCACAAGAAAGACAATCACTCGCGGCGCGGCCTGCTCAAGATGGTCTCGCAGCGCAGGAGTCTCCTCGATTACCTCAAGCGCATTGACATCGAGCGCTACCACGAGGTCGTCAGCCGCCTCGGCCTGCGTCGTTAAGGGCCGGGGGCGGGGTCGGGAACTACTTGACGAACGAGAATTCTTCGAGTCTCAACAATACAAAGCCCGCGTCAATCGAAGAGCTTGCCGAAAGTGCCGAACGTGACGGTGCGTTGATCGGGATTCAAGCGGACGCGAGTAGCCCTGAGCATATACAGCAAAAGGCGGCGACGGTCTCACGCAACCAGCAGAGACTCGCGCCGCCTTTCCGATTTTGAAAAGCCGTGACGGGTGGGGCGAGTGCGGAATGCGGAGTGCGGATTGCGGATTAATGAAGGCAAGCT
>DATFCB010000007.1:0-10287 GCA_035253525.1 Pyrinomonadaceae bacterium
GCAGCGACCCGGATGACCCCACGCTCTCGTCTTCGACGGGCACGAGCACGAGCACGAGTACAGGCCCCATCAACGGACCCGTGAACACGTCGAACGTATCTTTCATCCCGGCTGGCACAGAAATGCGTGTAGAGCTTTTGACGAACCTCTCGACCGACGCGACGCAGAAGGGCGACCGCTTCGAGGCGCGCGTCGTCGGGCCTCCCGAATACCAGGGGGCCATGCTCGAAGGCCACGTCTCGCGTGTCAAGCGCGCGGGGAAGGTCAAAGGCAGTTCGGAGCTGCAACTCACCTTCGACAAGATCAGCTCGAACGGTCGCTGGACTGAGTTTCGCGCGCAGGTCATAGAGGTGGAGGACAACGGCACGAGCGAGGGCGTCGGCGAGGTTGACGAAGAGGGCGGCGTCAAAGGGCGCAGCCGGACTAAGGACGACGTGGCGAAGGTCGGTGCGAGCGCGGGCGTCGGCGCGATCATCGGCGCGATCTTCGGCGGCGGCAAGGGCGCGGCCATCGGCGCGGCCATCGGCGGAGCCGTCGGCACCGGCGGCGTCCTCACCTCGCGCGGCAAAGACATACGCCTCGAACACGGCCAATACCTCAGAATCCGCACGGCCAACGAGACACGATTCTAATTGGATTGCAATTGAGTGTAGGCTCAAGAAAACATCTCACGCTGGAGACGCAAAGGCGCGAAGAAAACCATTAAGCTTTTCTTCGCGCCTTTGCGCCTTTGCGTGAGACTTCCTCTGGGTCACACTCAATGGCAAGTGGCTTAGCTTTGAGTGGTCGAATGTCTCGGGCGCTTCTACTTGAGGCCCGAAATCAACCCCATCAGAATGTCCTTGCAGCCCTCTATGACATTGAACGCCGCGCCTGTCGCCAGGTTCTCCGTATCAACGCCCGTGGTGTGCAGGTGACCGCAAGGGACTTTCTTCCCGGCGAAGAAGGCTGTCACGCGGTAGAAGACTTCGTTTGAGAGGAAAGCCCCGGCCGAGCCTGAGAGGCTTGTGTCCCTCGGGTCTGTGCTCGGAACCGGCGGAGTCGGCTTGAACGCATCGTCCTTGCCCGGCTCCGTCTCGGGCCGCTCCGCGACGTTGCCCGTTTTCTTCGACACGTTCCTGAATTTATACGACTGGTTGAAGACGAGAGGAATCGGGCCGCTCGCCCCTTGCTTCTTGTCGTTCGGGCCGGTGAAGACTTTCTGATAGGGCAGCGTCGTCTCAATGTACTCCGGCCCGTCCGTCAAGTTGGCGGGCAAGGGGGCGTCGCCGTTCGCTGCGTAGGGGAAGGAGATGTTGTTGTTATCTCCCCACTGCCAGCGCCGACGGCAGGCGAAGCGCTCTATATCGTACCTGCCGCCACGGCCGATGCTGCAAGTTATCACCATGTCAACCTTGTTCACGACGCTTCTGAGGAGCCGCTCGATGAACCCCGTGTCGAAGTCGGCGAAGCGGACCGGGAGGACGACCGATTCAAAACGCGCCTTCACCCCGGAGCCGGTCAAAGCAGCGTTGTTGAGCGTCAGCGCCAGCAGGCCCGTGATATTCCCCTGATCCTGTGCGGCCGAAAGAAAAAACGGATCAAAGCCGAGGAGTAAAACCTTTTTCTCGGTGGCCGCAGCGCCCTCAAACTTGACCTGTCTGAAGCCGCGTGAAGCCTCCTCGAAGACGGCCGTCAGGTCCGTGATTTTCTTCAGGTCGGGTTCGCCGCTCGGCAGCAGGCAGAAGCTCTTGCCCGCCCCGGACGTGCAGAATTTGCGTATACTGACCGCCGCCTGGAGCCGTGTCAGGTAGAGCGGGCGGTCCCCCTTCTTGTTGGTCTGGACGGCCGTAAAGGCGAGCGTCCAGAGTTTGTCGCCCCAGGTGTCGAGCAGCGTCTTGAATTCCGTCTCGCCTTTGGTGAAGCCCTTGAGTTCGGCGGCAAACTTCACCTGGAAATCTACGAACTCTTTGATGTTGACGGACGCAAGGGGCACCGTCCTGACGCGGTAGTATTCCTCGTATGTCTCTGGCTCATCAACCTCGAACTTCAACATGAAGGTGAGGCGGTCAGAGGCCGCGCCGCCGCCGGAACTCTTCCGCAGGCGAACGTTCTTGTCCTCCGACGTGACGGTCACCTCCATCATGAAAAAGCACGGGCCGGGCGGTGTTGACTCGGGCTTGGGCGCTGGCCCATCGGGGACGAAAATTCTGGTGAAGTCAAAGTACTCGCTGCCCGGCGGCTTGATGAGCACTTCGCCCGGAGGCACTTTGCGCTTCTTGTCTTCGGGCACTTTGTCGCCGTCCATTTCGCGGTGCCGGGCGGTGACGACCAGACCCTCAACCACCTTCGGCTCCTTGCTCTCGGCGTTGAGTTCGATTTTCAACTTGTCGTCAATCAGCTTAAGCTCGAAGAACTGGTCGAACGGCACATCCTTCGGCTGCGTGCCTTGCACGCGCAGCTTGAGCGGATTGGGAATCATCACAGGCTTCTTCGCTTCTATCTTGACCTTGAACTTGCTCTTCAGGAGCGAGCCGGCGGCCTTGATGGAGAGCGGCAGCGAGGGCGTCGCGGTCGGCTCGAACGGCTCGGCGCGCGTAATCGGCCCGGCGATTAAATCCACGACCACCTCATCGCTCTTGACGACGAACACGTCCACATCGCGGAGGATGGCTTCGGGCGGGCTCGTGGCCGTCGGAGTCGTAAAGCCCAACACGCTTTCGGGGAAGAGGCCGAAGGCTTGGCCGGAGGTCGTCAGTTGCGGGAAAAATTTGCCCGCCCCGAGCTGGATGCCTTTGACGGTCCCGTCCGTGCTGACCATCGCCGGCACGTTCGGCGTCCTGGCGAAAAACTTCACCTCGCCCGGCGCGGTGAGCGGGTCGCCGCCCGCAGGGATGCCGTCGTTCTTATCCTTCTTGAAGGCCACGGCCTTCATGCTCTGCCCGACTTCAAGCGTGACGGGGTCGGGCTGAACGTAAATCCACTCCATGTTCTTGTTGTCGTTAATCGTCAGACAAATTTCCGCGGCGAACGAAGTTTGAAGCGGCGTCGTCTCGCGCACGCCCCCTATGAAGCGTGCCACCGTGAGGTCGAAGAGCCACGGCAGGCAGACGCGGCCCGTCGCGCGCGCGAAGTAGTAACCGCGCGTGCCGAACGGGTCTTTAATCGGCGTGGCCGAGCCGAGCAAATCCACGCGGCCCGCTACGCCCGCCATCGGGAGCACCTGTTTGACCGTCGCGCGCAACTGGACTCCGGGCGCGAGTTCGAGCTGCTTCCCGTCGCTCGAAATGCCCAGCTCAAGCAGGAACGCAGCCACCTTGATGAAGCGGTTGTCCGGCGTGATGATCGCCAGCAGGAAGAGGACGCGAATCGTGATGTCCACGCGCACCTCGAAGCCTATGACGATGAGGCCGGGGAAGTCTGAGACAGGGTTGTAGTCCAGAAACTCGTTGAAGCTCTGTCCGCCAAAGTTAACGTCCGTGAAAGGATTGACCGAGACGACGAGGGCGACCGAGATGCTAATCTCTATTTCGAGCCGGAAGACCAGCACGAGCGGCAGCCCGCGTATGCCGAAGAGTCTTCCCAGCTTCACGGAGATGGGCAAGTCAACGAGGACGGTCCCGCCGCTGCGGTCGAAGAAGGGAAGCACGCGCACTTCGTCCAGAACGGGGATGTTGAAAGTGAAATTGCTCAAGGTCAGCGCGCTCGTGAGGAAAGAGCTTTGGGTGTTGGGCACTCCGACGGGCTTCGGCGCGTTCGGGTTGAGCGGGTGTGCCCTCTTCAACTCGCGCATGGACTCGGGGAGCGTCTGATTTGGCACAGGCGCAAGCTGCGTGTTCGGGTCAACAGGGTCGTAGCCGCCCGACGTGGTCGGGGCGGGCACGGGCGCGTCCACGACGTTGACCTGATACGTCCCGACCGTATTGTTCTTCTCGTCCGTCACGGTGACGCTGACCTGATCGGGCGCGTTCGGTCCCACCTGAAGCAGGGCGATGACGAACTTTTCGTCAGAGGTCGAGGGGCTGAAGGTGAGTTGCGGCAGGTTGGATTTCAAGCGGCAGTTTTTCAGCGAGCGGCCGGCGACGACGAAGGGGCTCGCCGTGCCGCGCTGCACACGCGAGGTGAAGCCGAGCGGGACGGGCGACTTGCTCGACACCACGGTCAACATCTGACGGCTCGACTCGACCAACAAATCTTTATGCGCGTTCGGCCGCACACTCGCGAGGACGTTGAGGATGATGCGGTCGAGCGGGTTGAGCCCGCCGGAGACGGTGACGAAGACATCGAAGACGATCTTATCCTGCTGGCTCTTATCGTCACTTGACACGGCGACGTTCTCGTAGCGGACATTCACGCCCTCTGGCCCGCGCAGGCAGAGCACTCCCTCCTCATACGCTTTTTTCAGATTGCGGCCGAGCAGCGTGACGCCTACGTTCCTGACATTTTCGAGCAGCGTCAACGTGCTGACGCTTTCGACGCGGGCGCGCGCCGCCTGCTTCGCGCTCAGGTAAGTAAAGCCCTTTTCGATTCTGTCGCTCTGGCCGTCCGGGTTGATGACCGTCACCGTGACGCTTCCGGCCGTCGTCCGCGGCGGGACCAAAGCTTTGAGCGTCATGTTGTCAACGAAGGTCACTTCTTCCGAGAAGACCTGGCCGAATTTGACTTTCGGAAGGTCAGCCGGCGTGCTGCCTTTCCGAAAGTTGAGGCCGTTGATTTGAACGACCTGCCGGACGGCTGGCTTCCCGGCCTCCTGTGTCGCGCCGTTGTCTGGAGAGACGTTGCGCAGCATGGGGGCGGGAAAGATGCTGAAAGCCGCGCTGTCGTCGCGGGCCAGTTCCTTGTCGCTTGAGTCGCGCGCGCTGACGCGAATGACCGCAGCGGTCGTCAGGTCGGCTGGCACAGTCCAGATTGCGCTGCGCGCGCTGCCGGGCAGCACGCCGTTAGGAATGGTCTCGAAATTTTTCCCATCGGACGCATAACGGACGACGTGTTTGGCGACTCCCGACCCGCTCGTCTGCCAGGTGATCGTGTACTGCTGCCCGGCCTTGAGGGCCTCGCTCGCGCCAGGCTTGAGAACGTCAACCTTGATGGGAACAGGCGCGGGCGGCGTCTCGATGGTGAAGTTCGCATTGCTGTCGTCAGTCTTGCGCGTGTTGGCGGCGTCGCGCACGGCGACGCGAATGCGCGCCTTGTCCGTCGGCCGATCTGGCACAGTCCAGTCGAAGCTCTGAACGTTGCCGCCGAGTTCCGCTGCGATGTCCGTGGGGAAAGTGCTACCACCGTCGGTCGAAAGTTTTATCGAGTGAGAGACGGCACCCGTGCTCTGCCAGCGAATCGTGACGCGCTGGCCCGGCTGAAAAGTCTCGTCGCCGTCCGGCGCGAGCACCGTCACGGTCAACGGCGTCGGCGGTGGCGGCGGTGGCGGCGGCGGGCCAATTTTGAAATTCTTATCGCTGTCGTCGGTCTGCCTGTTGTCCGCGGCATCGCGCACTGCGACGCGTATGCGCGCCATCGCGGTCGTCAGGTTGGGGACCGTCCACAGGAAACTCTGCGCCGTGCCGGATAACTGCGGCGAGATGTCCGTCGGAAAAGAATTGCCGCCGTCAGTCGAGAGCTTCACCGAATGCGAAATGGCCCCCGCGCTCTGCCATTGAATATTGACTTGCTGTCCCGGTTGGAAACTCTCGTCGCCGTTCGGCGAGAGCACCTCGACGGTCAGTTGCGTTGGCGGCGGTGGTGGCGCTTGGATTTTGAAGTTCCCATCCGAGTCGTCCGTTTTCCGGTTATCGGCGGCGTCTCTCACGGCAACGCGTATGCGCGCCGTGTCCGTCTGCTGATTTGGCACAGTCCACAGGAAACTCTGGGCCGTGCCGGGTAACTCGCTGCTGATGTCCGTGAAGTTCGCGCCGCCGTCAGTCGAGAGCTTGACGGAATGAGAGACGGCCCCGCTGCTTTGCCATTGAATGTTGACCTGCTGGCCCGGTTGGAAAGTCTCGCTCCCGTTCGGCGCGAGCACTTTCACTGTCACTTGCGGCGGCGGAAGCTCGATGGTGAAGTTCACATCGCTGTCGTCAGTCACGCGTGTTCCGGCCGAGTTGCGGGCCGCGACGCGTATGCGTGCCTGCGTGGTCGGTTGATTCGGGACCGTCCAGGTAAAACTCTGCGCCGTCGCGGGCAGTTCGGGGCTGATGTCAACGAAGTTTGCGCCGCCGTCGGCAGAGAATTTGACGGAGTGTGAGATTGCCCCGGTGCTCTCCCAGCGAATCAGAAACTGCGTTCCCGTCCGCAAGCTCTCGCCGCCGTTGGGCGCGAGCACGCGCACCGTGGGCGGAGGAACCGTTGCCTGGATATTGAAGAAAGCGTTGCTGTCGTCCGTCGTGCGGGCTCCGTTTACGTCGCGCGCCGCGACACGGATGACGCCTTGCGTCGTCGGCTGAGTTGGCACAGTCCAGAGGAAGTTTTGAGTTGTGCCAGGGAGTGAAGGGGAAATGTCCGTGAAGGTCGCGCCGCCGTCGCGCGAGAATTTAACTTCGTGAGAGACGGCCCCCGCGCTCTGCCAAAGGATGTTGACCTGCTGGCCCTGTTGAAAGCTTTCTCCGCCGTTGGGGCTCAGGACTTGTACGGAAGCGAGAGGCTGTGGCGGTGCGATGGTGAAGTTGGTGTTGCTATCATCCGTCACACGGTTGGAAGCTGCATCGCGCGCCGCCACGCGTATGCGTCCCTGGGTCGTCGGTTGATTTGGCACAGTCCAGAGGAAGCTCTGCGCCGAGCCGGAAAGCTGTGGCGAGATGTCCGTGAAAGTCGCGCCGCCGTCGCGCGAGAGCTTGACTTCGTGCGAGACTGCGCCTGTGCTTTGCCAGGTGATATTAACTTGCTGGCCGGGCTGGAAAGTCTCATTGCCGTTCGGTGCGGACACCTGTAGCGTCAACGGCGGCGTGGCAGCTTGAATGACGAAAGGAGCATCGCTGTCATCCGTCACACGGTTGTCGGCCGCATCGCGCACGGCGAGACGAATACGCGCCTGCGTGGTCGGCTGATTTGGCACAGTCCAGAGAAAACTCTGCGTCGAGCCGGAGAGGGGCGCGGAAATGTCCACGAAATTAACGCCGTCGGTGGACAATTTCACTGACTGGGAAACAGCGCCGCTGCTCTGCCAGGTGATGTTGACCTGTTGACCGGGCTGTAAAACTTCTCCCCCGTTCGGCGTCAGCACACGCACGCTGAGCGTCGGCGGCGGCGTCGCCTGTATAATGAAATCTGCGTCGCCGTCGTCCGTCTGGCGATTGTCGGCCGCATCGCGGACTGCGACGCGTATGCGCGCGCGCGTCGTCGCCTGATTCGGCACGGTCCACAGAAAACTCTGCGCGCTGCCGGAGAGTTGCGGCGAGATGTCCGTGGGAAAAGTATTGCCGCCGTCGGTTGAGAGCTTCACCACGTGCGACTGTGCGCCGGTGCTCTGCCATTGAATGTTGACCTGCTGGCCGGGCTGGAATGTCTCGTTGCCGTTAGGCGCGAGCACGCGGACGGAGAGTTGCTGTTGGGGCGCGGCCTGGATGCTGAAGTTGGAGTTGCTGTCGTCCGTGACGCGGTTGTCCAGGATGTCGCGCGCCGCGATGCGTATGCGCGCCTGGGTTGTTGACAGATTTGGCACAGTCCAGAGGAAGCTCTGCGTCAGGCCGGAGAGTTGGGGCGAGATGTCTGTGAAAGTGTTGCCGCCGTCGGTCGAGAGCTTGACCGTATGAGAGATCGCGCCGCTGCTCTGCCACTGTATGTTGACCTGCTGGCCCGGCGTCAAAACTTCGCCTCCATTGGGCGTCGTGACAGTGAGCGTGAGTCCTTGTTCTGAGATGACCATGAAAAATTAGCCTCCTTCGGCCCGGTAGCAAGAATGAGCTTGTTTGAGCGCGGGCGCTGATGCCGAGTCCTGGAAGCCGTTTGCTGCTTCAACGTTTTTGAGGTGGCGTGCTGACCGCCCGCGCCTGGATTTCTTGAAATGTGCCGCCTGTATCAGTGGTTGCGAGGCCCTTGTGTCCGGCAAGCCTTCGCTCGCGGCTGGCGAGGAAGGTGTGGTTGTTGGCACTGACTTGTCATGTCCCGGTCTCCCGTTCAACCCAATTACGTGGCTGGCACAGTAGATGGATGTATGGGGCTCAACCAATGCTTATTACGCTTCTGACAGACTTCGGCACGGCGGACTATTTCGTGGGCGCGATGAAGGGCGTCATCCTCTCGATTAACCCGGAGGCGGTCGTCGTTGACATCACGCACGAGGTTGCGCCGCAGGACGTGCGGGAGGGCGCGTTCACGCTCTCTGCGGCGTACGTGAGTTTTCCGGCTGGCACAATTCACGTCGCGGTCGTTGACCCCGGCGTCGGCTCCGCGCGGCGCGGGATTCTGGTCGCGGGCGGTGGACAATACTTCGTCGGCCCGGATAACGGCCTCTTCAGTTTCATCTACGAGCGCTCGTCCGACGCGCGCGTCTTTCAACTGACCAACAAAAAATATTTTGGCCCGAAAGTGAGCGCGACTTTCCACGGGCGGGACATCTTCGCCCCCGTGGCCGCCGCGCTCTCAAGGGGCGAAGCCGTCGAAGAGTTCGGGGAAGAGATCAAGGACTATGTTCGGCTGCCCGACCTCAAGCCGAGACGAACAGGCGACCGAACAATCGAGGCAACGATCATACACATAGACCGCTTCGGCAACTGCGTGACGAACCT
Organism: Pyrinomonadaceae bacterium; assembly: GCA_035253525.1. GTDB lineage: Bacteria > Acidobacteriota > Blastocatellia > Pyrinomonadales > Pyrinomonadaceae > QHXM01. The sequence continues at coordinate 8,697 of DATFCB010000007.1, forward strand.
CACGCCCGCGGAGCTTGGCGCAGAGATACCGGCAACCGGCGCGCGCCTCACAATCAACGACCGCGAGATAACCTCTTTCCGCCGCTTCTTCGCTGAAGGAGAGGGCGGGCCAGGCGAGCTTTTCGCCATCTGGGGCAGCGCCGGCTATCTCGAAATCGCCGCCAACCGCGCATCGGCCGCCCTCCTGCTCAAGGCGGAGCGGGGGCACAAAATCGTAGTGATGAGTGATGAGTGATAAATGATAAGAAAGAGCTTTTACTTATCACTTATCACTCATCACTCATCACTTGTTCTTTGTTACTGTCTTTGTTATCTTCGCCACATCCCAAAACCGAAGGATTCTAATCATGGACAAAGCGAAAGATGCTAGTGCGACTGCGAGCGCAGCGTCGGCGGGACTGCGCGGCGTGGTCGCGGCGAGTTCTTCCATCGGGGACGTGAACGGTGAGAAGGGCGAACTCATCTACCAGGGCATCAACATACACGACCTCGCCAACAATTCGACGTTTGAAGAGGTCGTCTTCCTGCTCTGGAACGGGCGGCTGCCCAAGCGCGCCGAGTTGGACGAGCTGAAGCGCAACATCTCTGCCAACTACGAGCTTCACCCGGCGGCGCTGGAAATGATGCGGCGGTTCCCGAAGGACGCGGAACCCATGGACTCGCTCCGCACGGCCGTCTCCGCGCTTGCCTTCTACGACCAACGCGCCAGGGACACTTCGCGCGAGGCCAGCATCCGAACCGCCACGCGGCTGACGGCGCAGTTTCCCGTCATCGTCGCGGCCCTCGACCGCCTGCGTAACGGCAAAGAGCCGATTGAAGCGAAGCCTGAATTAAACATTGCGACCAACTTCCTCTACATGCTCAAAGGCGAGATGCCTTCCGCCGAGGACGCGCACGTCCTGGACGTGGCGCTCATTCTTCAGGCCGACCACGAGTTGAACGCCTCGACCTTCACGGCGCGCGTCGTCTCTGGCACACTCGCGGACATGTACGCGGCCGTGACGGCGGCCATCGGCGCGCTCTCCGGCCCTCTGCACGGCGGCGCGAACACGAACGTAATGAAGATGCTTCTTGAAATCGGCGACGTGGAGAATACGGAGCAGTACGTCAAGGACGCGCTCGCGGCGAAGCGTAAGCTGATGGGCTTCGGCCACGCCGTCTACAAGACGGAAGACCCGCGCGCCACGAACTTCCGCCGCTTCTCGAAAGAGTTGGCCGAGCGCTCAGGGAACCCCAAGTGGTACGAGATGTCGCTCAAGGTCGAGGAGACAATCAAGCGCGAGAAGGGGTTGTTCCCGAACGTGGACTTCTTCTCGGCCTCGACCTTTTACATGATGGGCATCCCGCTCGACCTCTACACGCCCATCTTCGCCGTCAGCCGCATCAGCGGGTGGACAGGCCACATCCTCGAACAGTACGCCAACAACAAACTGATTCGCCCGCGCGCCGAGTACGTCGGCCCGCGCGACGTGCCCTACGTCCCGATAGACGAAAGATAACCCAAAAGTTTTTAGGTGTGCCGTAGGCCAGTGCCGCCCGCTAATGCAGGCGGCACTGGCACGCGCTGATAACGAAAGGCGGTGTGATGATG
>DATFCB010000008.1:0-3969 GCA_035253525.1 Pyrinomonadaceae bacterium
CCGACACGCTCGCCGTCCTTCCCGTCCTGCTCGCGGTCTACTGCCTCGTGCGTGCGACAAAAAGCCCGCGCCTTGTCTGGTTCGTCGCGGCGGGCGCGCTCGTCGGCCTCTCGTGCTGGCTGCGCGCCAACGCGATGTTGCTCGCCCCGTTCATGGCGGGCGCAATTCCTTTGCTCTTCGAGCGTGGGCGGCGACTGCGCTACGCGCTCGCGCTCGTCGGCGGGAGCCTGCTCGTCATCGCGCCGCTGACTATCAGAAATGCAATCGTCTACCGGCACTTTGTGCCAGTTTCGCTCGGCGCGGGGCAGACGTTTCTCGAAGGCATCGCGGATTACGACGACGGGAGCCTCGGCATCCCCAACACCGACATGGGGCTGATGAAGTGGGAGGCTGAGCGTTACAACCGGCCTGACTATTACGGGACGCTTTTCAACCCGGACGGCGTACAACGCGACCGCCAGCGGTTGTCCGAAGGCTTTGCCGTCATACGCTCGCGCCCCTTCTGGTTCGCAGGCGTCATGCTCAGGCGCGCAGTTGCGATGCTGCGCCTCGAACGCGTTCGCCTGATTGCGGCCGACCCGCCCGTCACGCACTCGCTCGCCGTCACCGAAGAGAAGCCCGCCGCGTGGGTAGCCTCGACGCAAGATTTATTGGCACAGGGAATTGTCGGCTCAAACACCGTCGTCCTCTCGCCCGCCGCGGACGCTTCCCTGCTAAACGTGCGGGGCGACGAGTCCAGAATTCAGTTCGTCTCCCCGGCCATGCCCGTAGAGGGGCGGACTGATTACGTCTTGAAGCTGCCGGTCAGAATCGAGCAGGGGCGCGTGATGGCGAGCGTCGTCCGCGTCGGCGACGAGCACGAGTACGCCTCGGCAATCATCGAAGTGCAGGATTGGAAGACGCGCGTCGAGCAGCCGCTCGTCACAATCGAGTTAGCGTTCGTCAGCCGCGACCCCGGTCAGGTTCGTATGGTCTTGACCAACGCCGGGGTGAGAGGCACGCCCCCCGTGCTACAGCTCGGCGAGGCACGTCTCTACGCGCTCGGCCCGGCCTCTCTCACCTGGACGCGAATCCCGCGCGCCGTCCTGCGCTTCATTCAAAAACTTTTCATCACCGCCGTGATGCTCCCGCTCTCCCTCTTCGGCCTCTTCCTCTTAATTCGCGTTCGCCGCCGCCGCGCGCTCGTCCTCCTGCTCATCGTCCCGGCCTACTATTTAGTCATCCAGTCGGCGCTCCACACCGAATATCGCTACGTCCTCGCGATTCATCACTTCCTCTTCATCCTCGCCGCACTCACCCTCTACCACGCGGGCGTCCATTTATGGAAACTGGCACACAAAATTCCACTCAGGCAAAGCTAGATTCAACCCCTTTGCGTCTTTGCGCCTCGGCGTGAAAATCTATCTCACGCCAAGGCGCAAAGGCGCAAAGAAAACAGTCATCCATGAAACGTGACTTTTACTTTTCCGCCTGATTAAGGTTTACTCTGCCATTATGAAACGTCTTTCACACATGGACGACGAGGGGCGCGTGAAGATGGTTGACACGTCTGCGAAGGAGGCGACCGTGAGGCGTGCAGTCGCCACGGCGCGCGTCCTCATGTCGCCCGAAACCCTCAAGGCCGTGCGCGAACACCGCACGCCGAAAGGCGACCCGCTCGAAACAGCCCGCATCGCCGGCATCATGGCCGCCAAGCGCACGGCCGAGCTGATTCCGCTCTGCCACCCGCTTCCGCTCACGCACGTCGAAGTCCGCGCAGAAATTGACGACTCAGGCGTTCTCATCGAAGCCGAAGCAGCCACTCGCGCGCAGACCGGCGTGGAAATGGAAGCGCTCACGGCCGCAACTGTCGCCGCGCTCACCGTCTATGACATGTGCAAGGCCGTGGACAAGGGCATTGTGATTACGGACGTGCGGCTCGAAGAGAAGACCGGCGGCAAGTCCGGCGAGTACAAAAGGCAAAAGGTAAAGGGTAAAAAGTAAGGAACACTGGCCGCGCGGCCTTCGTTTTCAATTTTGTCTTTCCCCTTTGGCTTTTTACCATTACAATGGTTTTTGAATGGTTCGGAAGTTTTCCCTGAGCGGAGTTTGAAGATGAAACTTAACAGCATTTCCGCGGACGCGCGCCCACAGGTTCGCACCCTGCTTATCGCCGCCGCCATCACCATAGCGCTCTGGTACATCCCCTTTCTCAGCATCCTGAGCTACCCGTTCAACATCTTCGTCACATTCATACACGAAGGCGGTCACGCGCTGGCCGCGCTCCTGACGGGCAACTCTGTCGCAAGCCTAAGCGTGGCGACTGACGGGAGCGGCCTGACCTACACGACGACGAGCGGCCTCGTCTCGCAGACGATTGTTTCGAGCGCGGGCTATCTGGGCGCGATGGCTTACGGCGCATTGCTCCTCTTCCTGATTCGCCGCGCCGTCGCCGCGCGTTACGTGCTGGTCGGCACGGGCGCTTTCATCCTCGGACTGACGCTCATTTTCGGTTTGGGAAGCCTGTTCACCATCATCATGGGCATCGGCATCACGGCCGCCCTCGTCGCGATAGCCGTCTACGGCGGGCCGCGCGTCGCGACCTTCTTCGTCAGCTTCCTGGCCGTGCAGTCTGTCCTCAACGCCCTGCTCGACCTGAAGACCCTCTTCTTCTACTCGTTCACGCCCGGCGCGCACTCGGACGCGGCGAACATGGCGAACGCGACCGGCGTCCCCGCCGTGTTCTGGACCGTGGCCTGGATAGGGCTCGCGTTCGTGATTTTGTCGCTCGCCATGCGCGCCTATTCCGCAAGCTGCGAGCGCAAGAACAGGCAGCAGGATTTGCCGTTTGAAGAGCCGCTGGGAGTTTAAGAGAAAACTTTGAGCGCAAACCTTGAGGGGCCGCCGTGTGATGTAGCTGTGCTCGCAGCGACAGCGCACGGCGGCCTCGACGCTTCTCAGACTTCGGAAACTATACTGACGCTCGGCTCTCTGCACGTCGGCGCGCGCATCGTCCTGCGCTGCCGCAAGGACTGGCGCGACGCAACAATCGCCGCACGCTCGCCCGAAGCGATTACGCTCTCGGTCGGCTCGCCCTCGGGCCACACCTACCGCGTGCGCAGGCCCGCCGATTCCCCGCTCTCTCTGGACGGCTCAATCCCCGTCCTCGGCGAAGGCTCCTGGCGCGCGGGCCGTGTGAGATACGACCTCCGCTGGTAGAATTATAGCCATTTGCGATTGAGCGTGATTCACAGGAAGTCTCACGCAAAGGCGCAAAGCCGCAAAGAAAACCCGCACGGTGAAGAGGCATCCAACCCCTTTGCGCCTTTGCGCCTTTGCGCCTTTGCGTGAGATGTTTTCTTCACACCCTACACTCAATTGCAAACCGATATAGAAAAACAACGAACCCTCTTACTTAAACTTGACCGCAGTGACTTCCATCTTGATGGTGGCCTGGCCGGCTTCGATCTTGGCCTTGTCGTCGCCGCGAAAGCCCGGAATCGCAATCGGGACACGCGCCGTCCCGTTGTTCTCCAACTCCGTCAGCGAGCCGGACGGAATCACTATCTTGGTGCGCTCCTTGATGAGCTTGCCGTCGAGGTCCGTGACGGAGCCCTTCATCTCTAACCCGTTGATGGTACGCCCCGTGAAATTTCTGACGGTCGTGGCGAGCGTCATCTGCACGTCGCCAGAGATGCTGTTCGCGTAATCCGCTATCGGCTCGTCGAGCTTAATCAGGTCGCGGTCCTTGTCGAATTCGGGCGAGCCCGCGCGCAGGCCGCCTTCCAGCTTCGGGTCGGGGGCCGTGCCTGGGACCTGCGGCGCGGGCCGCGTCTTCAAAAAGACTATCAGCCCGACGGCCAGCAGCACCGCGACCGCGCCCGCGATGATGAAAATCGTTTTTCTAGGGCCGTCCGCGTCACGCCGGCCACTCTCGCTCGTGATAGCCATGAGTTCACCTTCTCCCAGCCGCGTTTTTTATTTGCCTCA
>DATFCB010000009.1:0-13580 GCA_035253525.1 Pyrinomonadaceae bacterium
GGCTGGGTTGACCTCGAAGGCGGCATACAAATCGAGTTCTCCGAGGGCACTTACCGCGCGGGCGATTACTGGCTCATCCCGGCGCGCACCGCCACGGCCGAAATCGAGTGGCCGCCCTTTGGTGTCCCGAACGCGGACCCGCAGCCGCAGCCCCCGCGCGGCATACGCCATCACTACTGCCGCCTGGCGACCTTGAAATTCGACGAGGTCGTCTCGGTGCGCGACGACTGCCGCGACTTCTTCCCGCCGCTGACGGACATCTGCGCCGAGGACGTGTGCTTCGACAACGAAATGTGCCAGATGCCCGATGTCGAGACGGTGCAGGACGCCATCGAAAACTTGTGTGCCAGAAATGATCTGAAGCACCACAACAAGCACCTGCACGGGTGGGGCATCGTCTGCGGCTTGCAGGTGCATTGCGGGCCGGACAGCTTGAACGACCCGCCGCGCCGCCACGTCACCGTGCGCGCGGGCTACGCGCTCGACTGCGAAGGCAACGACATCATTCACAACGCGGACGAAACGCTCGACGTGCTGAAGATGATCGCGGAGCACAATCAAGACCCTTCGAACGTCCCGCTCGTTCTGGCCGACGGCAGCGGCGAGGTCTGTCTGGTGCTCAACTCACTCGACGCGCCGAAGCCTTACAGCCTTGAGCCGCACGACCCCGACGCAGACAGTTGGAAGTCAATCCTCAAGGGCACTATCTGGATGGATTTTTATAACGAGTGCGTGGCGAATTTCGCGGAAGTCTTCATGGACGAGCTGACGCCCGAGCCGGGCGATGAGGACTTGCCCGTCACGCCGTTACAGAGGCGCATCACGACGCTGTTCAATCTGCTGATACAGCTCTTCAACAAATCGAACGGGCGCTTCGTCTACCTGTCCGGGGAGAACGGGCTCGACGACCTGAAGACGGAACACATCATCCTGAGGAACCTCTACGAGAAGTTGCGCGCGCTTCTTCAGAGCCAGACCTTCTGCGGCCAGTTCGACAGCGCGCCTTTCCCCGAATACCCGTTCAGTAAACTCAACGAGCCCACTGAGCAGCCGCCCTACATCCCGACCCTCTTCGGCAAGAATCCGCACGTGCGCGTGCGCGTGCACCCGTCGGGCAAGTGGGCTTACACGATGGGCATCGGCAATCTGATAAACGTTTACGACCTCATCGCGAACGAGATGATTGCGGAAGTGGAGTTCCCGGACGACGCGGCGCAGGTGCGCGACGTGGCCTTCTCGCCGGACGGGAAGAAGCTCTACGCCGCCGCGACCATCTCGAACAGCGCGAGCCTCTTCGCCGTCGCAGATATAAACGGCCCGAACTTTAACTGGCACATTCCGGCCGTGAGCTGTAGCGCGGTGTTGGTCACGCTCGCAACGGCCGCGAACATCCCCAATAAGGTTTACGCCATCGGCAGGGGCAAAGGGCTCTACGCCCTCGACCCCAACAATCCCAACGCGAGCATCTCGCCGCTTCATACGTTCAACGCCACCGGCCACCTCGTCATTGCGGAGCAGGGCTCACAGGCTTTCGCCTACGCCACGGCCAACGAGACCGGCGGCCCCACAAACGTCTACGACCGCGTGATGCGGTTCACCCTGCACACGACGAGCGCGCCCGTCACCATAAACCTCCAAGCCGTCCAGGAGAGCCTGACGGGCAGAGACGACATCGCCGTCAACAACGTGCAGCCCGACACGCACAGGCTTTACGTGGTGACGGACCCGCCGGCGACCTCCAACAACAAACATCTGCTGGTCTTCATGGTGTCGCTTCAGGGGACCGTCGTAGCCAAAAACTTCTTCGACCTCGAAGACACGAGCACCATGCGCCTGGCCTACAACGGCGTGACGGACTTCCTGATGGTGACCTACGCCGACCGCTATTGCGTGCGGCTGTTCGGGGCCAACGGGCTCGTCGCAGAGTCGCAGTTTCGTCATCCAGTGCAAGTCGCGCCAATCTCTATCGCGATGGAGAGAGACCCTTTCTCTGTGGACCGGGAACGCGTCTACGTCCTCAACAACGTGAGCCGGACGATCACCTCCATCCCGGCAACGCAGTTCACGCCGAGCAAGCAGATTGATTTGAACGCGCTCGCGAATTATCGCGCGGCGATCCTCGAAGCCTTCGTCAATCTCTTCGGCGGATTGCTGCAATACCTGAAAGACTGTTTGTGCGAGCACCTGCTGGTCAAGTGCCCCGTGTGCACGCCGGAGGATAAACTGTACCTAGCCTGCATCACCATCAAGGGGGGCGAGGTCTACAAAATCTGCAACTTCTCGTTGCGCAAATACGTCCACAGCTTCCCGACCGTCGAATACTGGCTCTCGCTCGTGCCCGTCATTCCGCTCATCGCGAAAGCGGTCGAGAAGTTCTGCTGCGCGGTCCTGCCGGACTTCTTCGGCCGCTTCCAGGCTTCGAAGGACACGCAGTCCGCGAACCAGTTCAGCAGCCAGAGCATGTTCGCCGCGTCGAGCCTCATGCAGACGATAAACTTCGGGAGCCTGGCGGGCCAGTTCAACGGCTGGTGGCAGCACCTCGCAGGCCAACTGTTCTCGGACATGCTGGCGTGCTCCGCGAACGACCAGGAGGAGGGGCCGGCGCTGACCAGCAAGAGCATGACCGGCATGAAAGTGGACGAGGCGGCGCGTCTCCTTGACGAGCGCGACATAGAGGTCGCACACGTGGAGGGTTATGACCCGTGCAACATCCTGGCTAACCTGTTGCAGTCCATCTTCGCGCCCAAGCGCCTCACGGGGCAGGCGAGCGTCGGCCTCGTCGTGCAGGATGGCACAGTGCGCAACGTCACAGCGGCGGGCGCGGGCGTAAGCTCCGGCTCACGCGCCGGGGACGCGAGTCAGACGGGGCCGGCCGCGAATCTGGTAATCGGGGGCGCGGCCCCTGCGACGGGCGACTTACAAAAGGAGCTGGATGCGCTGCGCCAGCAGGTCAAGTCGTCGCGCGAAGAACTTGAGCAAGCCCTGGCCGAGCGCGACGACACGATCAGCAGGCTGCAAGCGCAGGCCGAGGAGATGAAGGAGAGTCTGAAAGCCCTCGCCGAACAGCAGGCGAAGGCCAACGAGAGGTCGGCCCGGCGGTCGTCCAGAGGCTCCAAAAAGGCAGAATAAGCGAGAATTTCAAAACTCAAGCCACTAACGGGCTCAACCCCTTCGCGCCTTTGCGTGAGATTATATCGGCCTGCAATTGAGTGTAGCCCTGAAGAAAACATCTCACGCCAAGACGCAAAGGCGCTAAGAAAAGCTCAATTGTTTTCTTTGCGCCTTTGCGTCTTGGCGTGAGATTTCCTATGGGTCACACTCAATTGCAAGTGGCTATAATTTTCACGCTGGAGGCGCGAAGACGTAATAAAGGTGGACGGAGAACTGGGAGCGGCGCTCGAAAATCCCCGGAGGGGGATTTTTTTTCACCAAAAAGCGAATAGGCGCGAGCAGCTTGGGGCCGCTCAGCGCCTATTCTAATGTGTGGTCACTGTCCTCACCCCAGCAACCACTAAGACCTTGGATTCACCGCGGTCTTGATTGGCCTGCACTATAACCGAATTAACGCGACTAGACAATCAAAAAATTCAGTTATTCGACGCAAATTATTTTGCATTTCCGGCGACCCCGCGTGAGGCTAAGTTTCGCGCGAATATGATGTATCATGTAACCCGTCAAGCTATCCTGAGCGGCAGTTCCCGAAAGCAGTTCTAAATTCATTTACCCCGGAGGATTATCTATGTCTACAGAGCAGGCAGCGCCTTCGCCGATTCTTTTCTTCGAGACGGTCAATGCCTACCAGCGCTCGGCGGCCGTCAAGGCGGCCGTCGAGTTGGATGTCTTCACGGCCATCAGTGAAGGAAACCAGACGGCCGGCGCGGTGGCCGAAAAAAGCGGCGCGAGCGAGCGCGGCGTGCGGATTCTTTGCGACTACCTGACCGTCATAGGCTTCCTTAAAAAAGAGAACGGCGCTTACAGTCTGACCCCCGATTCCGCAGTTTTCCTCAACAAAAACTCGCCCGGCTACATGGGCGACGCCATCGGGTTTCTCCTCTCGCCGATGCTCATGAAGGGGTTCGAGACGTTGACCGACGCCGTTCGCCAGGGCGGGACGGTGATACCTGAAGAAGGGACTATCGCCCCAGAGCACCCCATCTGGGTCGAGTTCGCGCGCGCCATGGCCCCCATGATGACGATGCCCGCGCAGATGATGACACAGAAGCTGGGGACGGAAGCCGGGCGCAAGCTCAGAGTCCTCGACATAGCCGCCGGACACGGGATGTACGGCATCAGCTTGGCGCGCGCCAACCCGGACGCTGAGATTGTCGCCGTTGATTGGCCGAACGTGCTCGAAGTGGCGAAGGAGAACGCGCGGAAGGCCGGAATTGAGAGTCGCTACAGCACGATTCCCGGCAGCGCCTTTGACGTGGATTTTGGCGGCCCTTACGACGTGGTGCTCCTGACCAACTTCCTGCACCACTTCGACGTGGAGACCTGCGTCAAGCTTCTGGAGAAAGTCCACGCCGCTCTCGTGGAAGACGGCCGGGCCGTGACGGTCGAGTTCGTGCCGAACGAAGACCGCATCTCGCCCCCGCCCTCGGCCATGTTCAGTCTGGTGATGCTCGGCGGGACGCCCGGCGGCGACGCCTACACCTTCAAAGAATTCGACGAGATGTTCCGCCGCGCAGGCTTCAGTCGAAGCGAGCTTTATCAGCTTGACCCGACGCCACAACAGATGATTATCTCTTATAAATAACTCGCTCGCTCGACAGGAAGATTTTATGGACTTTCAGCAAAACGTTCTCGGCCTCATCGGCCGCACGCCGCTCGTGAAGCTCAACCGGCTCACGCAGGGCATCAAGGCCACCGTCTTAGCCAAGATGGAGAACCTTAACCCAGGCTTCTCCGTCAAAGACCGCATCGGCATCAGCATGATCGAGGCCGCCGAGGGCGACGGCACGCTCAAGCCCGGCGGGACGATTGTCGAGGCCACTTCGGGCAACACGGGCATCGGCCTCGCCCTGGCCGCCGCCGTCAAAGGGTATCGTTGCATCTTCGTCATGACGGACAAGGCTTCGGTCGAGAAGGTCCGTTACCTCAAAGCGCTCGGGGCCGACGTGGTCGTCACGCCCGCCGCGGCCAAGCCCGGCACGCCGGACCACTACGTGGAGACGGCCGTGCGCATTGCCCGTGAGACGCCCAACTCGTTCTACCCGGACCAATACTCGCACCCGGCCAACCCTTTGGCGCATTACAGAACCACCGGGCCGGAATTGTGGGAGCAGACCGAAGGCCGCCTCACGCATTTCGTGGCCGGCATCGGCACGGGCGGAACCATCTCCGGCACGGGCCGCTTCCTTAAGGAGAAGAATCCTAAAATTAAAGTCATCGGCGCGGACCCGTACGGCTCCGTCTTCAAGACCTACAAGGAGACTGGAAAGCTCGTCGAAGCCACGCCCTACCTCGTCGAAGGCATAGGCCAGCAGACCATCCCGGAGAACGTGCACATCAAATACGTTGACGAGGTCATCAACGTCACCGACCGCGAATCGTTCGAGCTGTCGCGCCAGTTGGGCCGCCTCGAAGGAATCTTCTGCGGCGGTTCCACGGGGACGAACCTGGCGGCGGCGCTCAGGGTGGCGCGCGATTTGGATGAAGACGCGCTCGTCGTCTTCATCGTCTGCGACACGGGCGAGCACTACTTGTCCAAGTTTCACTCGGACGAGTGGATGAAGGAGAAGCAGTTGCTTGAGCCGCAGAAGATCACGGCCGGCCTCATCAGCGGGACGAAGGGGCCGCGCGCGCCCGAGGCGCTGGTCACGGCCGCGCCGGACGAGCGCGTCGGCGAGCTGCTGGCTAAGATGGGCGACCGCGGCATCACGCAGATTCCGGTGCTCGAAGACGGGCGCTCGGTCGGGTCAGTCAGGGAAAACCGGCTGCTGGCGAAGGTGCTGGCGAACAGGGAATTGCTGGAGTCGCCCGTCAGCGAGGTGATGGAACAGAGTTTCCCAATCGTGGACGTAGACGCCAGCTCCGCCGAAGTGACGCGCAAGCTGCAAGAGAGCCCCGCCGTCCTGGTCGAAGAGTACGGGCGCATCACAGGCATCATCACGCGCCACGACGTGCTGGATACCCCGGCCTTCGGCACGGGAAGGTAGTGCCGACTCGTATTAGTAATATCATTCACGGGTGAGCGCACACAAAGCGAGGTCTCGAATCATGTCTCGCCTTAAATTCCTGATGGCCTTTTTACTGCTGACGCCCGCCGCGGCTGCGCAAGAGTGCCCGCGCGTAGAGATAATGTGTCCGACGGAGATGTTGGAGCAGGGCACGCCAATGACCTTCAGCGCGAAAGTCAGCGGCGGCAACCGCGGTGCTCAGTTCACTTTCAACTGGACTGTCTCGCTCGGAACGATTCAGAGCGGGCAGGGCACTCCCCTGATAACCGTTGACACGACCGGCCTCGGGGGCGCGAACGTCAAGGCTACCGTTGAGGTCGGAGGCTTGCCGCAGTCGTGTGCGAAATCCGAGTCGTGCGCGGCGGGCGTAGAGCTTCCGCCAATCGTGTGTGGGATGCCGTTTGACCAATATTCGTTGGAGTTGGAGTTTGAAGACGAAAAAGCGCGCCTGGATAATTTTGCTATTGCTTTACAAGACGAACTGTCGGCCAGTGGCTTCATCCTGGTGTCCGCAGGCAAACTCGCCCGGCCCGATGTGGTCAAGATGAGGGCGAAGCTCGCCTGGTCGTGGTTGACGAACAAGCGCGGAATTGACCCGTCGCGTCTTATCCTCGCTTACGACGGGGATACACTTGACGGCGCGGCCCCACACGGCTCAACAACGCTTCGCATCGTCCCCTATGATGCTGACTTTACTTTTCCCGGAGAGATTATTAATCCGTACGAGGTCGGGGCTGCCGGGAATAGCGTAAGAGAAGATCGCCGTTGAAAGGGATACAGGAAGACGTAAACCCGCTCAGCGGGCCGCGCGGTTCCCGATTGACCCGCGACACTTCGCGGAGCCGCAACGGCACACGAACTTTAGTCCCGCGCCGTCCGCCTCGTAGTCGCTCGTAATCTCCTCGCCCGCACGGATGTCGCGCACCGCCACGTCACAGAAGTTCCTCACCTCCGTATTATGGTCGCAGGAGTGATTGACGTAACGCTCCGGCGGCTGCACGACTATCAGAGACTCTTCGTCGTAAGGGTGAAGATACTTCTTCTCAGAGTCTGGAATGTCGTCTGCCTGTCCCCTGTGCACGCGCCTTGAAACATCCCATCTCAGGACGACCTCGCCGGCCTTGAAAGGGCGGAGGGCGAACGCGCCCAATTCGTCTATCCCGGAGCGTTTGATTTCCACGTCCACTGTTCGTCCCTTGAAGAGTGGCCCAGTTTTCTCTAACGATCCGGCGCTGCCCCCGTGGGCGCGGCCTCCTGCGCGCCGACCACTTCGACGATGAAGACGAGCGTCGCGTCGGGCGGGATCGCCCCGCCGCCCGCCCCTCGCGCCCCGTAGCCCAACTGCGGCGGGATGATGAGCGTGGCCTGGTCGCCAACGCGCAGGAGCGCGATGCCCTCGTCCCAGCCTTTGATGACGCGGCCCGCGCCGAGCGGGAACATTATAGGCTGGCCGCCGTCGAGCGAGCTGTCGAACCTGGTCCCGTTGGTCAACAGGCCCGTGTAGTGGACTGCGACCACGTCGCCTGCCTTGACCTGTTGGCCCGTGCCGTGTCGCGTGATGACGTAGGTCAGCCCCGAAGGCGTCGTCTTCGCGTCGGAAGATGCGCACGGCGCTTTCGCTTTCGCCACGGCCCTGGCTGCGACGGGCTTCGAGCGCGCCCCGCGCCGTCTCGTCTGGGCGTGACCGACGGACGCGCAGGCCGCGATGAGTAGCAGGATGATGACGACAGAGCTTTTCCGATGTCTCATGATTGTTTTTTAGTCTCCTGGCTCACTTGCTTTGCTTGAACACCTTGCCGTTCTTCATGACGAAGTTGACGGACTTGAGTGTGCCAATTTGGTCTAGCGGGTTGGCGGCGGTCGCTATAATGTCCGCCTTCATGCCGGCGCGCAGTGCGCCGCGGTCCTTCTCGACGCCGAGCAGGCGGGCCGCGTTCGTCGTCAGGGCTTGCAGGATCACGCGCGGCGGGATGCCCGCCTCGACCCAGTTGTCAATCGTCTCTATCGAGAGGCGGCCCCGCGAATACTCTTTCGTCGTGAAGATCACGTCCGGGCCGAAGACGAGCGTCACGCCGAGTTGGTGTGCGCGCTTGACAGGATCAATGAACCAGCGCTCGTTGACCTCCTTGTTGGCCCCGGCCGTGCGGAACGTGCGCGCGTCCGTCTCCGTGAACGGCGTCGGGACGAGCGCGACTCCGTTTCGTTTGGCAATCTCCATCGTCTCATTCGACATCGCGACGCCGTGCTCTATGGAGGCGACGCCGGCCTCGGCCGCGTTGCGCGCGCCCGCGTCCGTCCAGCAGTGGGCCGCGACCTTGAGCCCCGCCAGCCTGGCCTCTTCGATGACGAAGCGTATGTCTTCGACCGAGTAGATGTAGCGCTGGTCGTCAACGACGAGCTTGATGACGCGCGCGCCGTAGTGAATGTTCTCGCGCACGGCCTTCTTCAACTCGTCGCGCGTGTCGGCGTAAAAATACTCCGGGTTGCCCAGGTCGCGCTTGTCCGGCTGCATCTGAAACTGCCCGCCGTAGGGCGCTATGATGCGCCCGGCGTTGATGATGGTCGGCCCCGGAACCAGCCCCTCGTTAATCGAGCGGCGCAGGTCGCTGTCAACGTAATTGCCAGAGTTGCCCACGTCGCGCACGGTCGTGAAGCCTGTTTCGAGCATTGAGCGCGCGTTGGCGACGCCTTGAATCGCGCGGTAAGCGTTCGAGTCAATGAGGGTCGTGTAGTAGTAGTGCCCGCCGTCGCGCTCGCGCCGCGTGGTCATGCAGAGGTGCGTGTGCGCGTCGAACAGGCCGGGCAGCACAGTCTGGGTCGAGAGGTTAATGACAATCGCCCCGGAAGGGATTTTGAGGTCGGGGCCGACGGCCTTAATCGTGTCGCCCTCGACGAGAATAATCTGGTTGGCGGCGACTGTGCCATTCTCCGGGTCAACTATCTTACCGGCCCTGATCGCCGTCACCTGCGCCCGCGCCGCAGCGTTGCAGAGAACGACGAGCACGGCGAGAAAAAGTACCTTGCAAACGCTTCTAAGTTTCATGTGTCCTCGAATCGAGTTTAGATTTTAAGGCGCACTCTTAATCAGCCCGCCGCGAGCATAAAGCATTGGGCGCGGGCGGGACAAGACAAGGCGTGTGAGGCCGCCGGCAGGGACTGTGATAGCATTTGCAGTCGAAGCCATTAAGAGCGACCTTCCAGACGGGTGACGAATAAACTTGACCAACTCGGACATCGCGCGACAGCGCCTCGCCAGCCAACGTATCGGCGCAACTTCGTTTGGTAAGCCGGGCGAGGTCGTCGGCTGGCTGGGTGCCGTCCAGGCGCAAGACTACCTGGGCGCGCTCTGGGCCATAGGGCTGCGCATGCGTGCGGCAATCGAGGCGGAAGTCGAGCGGGCAATCGCTGAGCGAGCAATCATACGCACGTGGCCGATGCGCGGCACGCTCCATTTCGTCGCGGCCGCGGACGTGCGCTGGATGCTACGGCTGTTGACGCCGCGTGTCGTCGCAAGCAGCGCGCGCCGCCTGCGCCAACAGTTTGACCTGGACGAAGCCGCCATCAAGCGCAGCCGAAACGCGTTAGCTCGCGCGCTCGGAGGCGGAAAGCAACTGGCGCGTAACTCTATGTACGAGGTATTGGAGGCGGCGCGCATCTCTACGGCCGGCGGGCGCGGCCTGCACATCCTGTCGCGTCTGGCACAGGACGGCTTCATCTGCTTCGGCACGCGCGAAGGCAGGCAGCACACTTTCGCCCTCTTAGACGAATGGTCGCCGCCCGCTGGGAGGATTCTTGAGCGCGACGAGGCGCTGGCCGAACTCGCCGGGCGGTACTTTACGAGCCACGGCCCGGCGACATTGCAGGATTTCGCGTGGTGGTCCGGGCTCACGGCGTCCGACGCCAGGGCCGGCCTTGAGATGGTTAAGTCGCAGTTTGTGCGAGAGGAGATTGACGGTCAGGTCTACTGGCTCGCCGCGTCTACGCAGGAGTCCGTCAAAGCGAGGGTGCCGCGCGTTCATTTGCTACCGGCTTATGACGAGTACACGGTCGCCTATAAAGACCGCCGCGCCATCCTCGACCCGGCTCACGCCGGGGAGGCGAATCAAGGGTACGGCATCTTAAGCCCCGTGATCGTCGCGGACGGCCAGGTCGTAGGGAACTGGAAACGCGCCTTCGTGAAAGACGCTGTCGTCATCACTCCCAGCCCCTTCAAGAAATTCAACGCGGCGGAAACACGCGCCTTCGACGAGGCCGCGAGCCGCTACAGAAAATTTCAAGGCTTGAGTTAAGACTTGGCCCGGACGTATCCTCTGCGGATGACTTTGAGGACCGTAACAGCGACCAGGTACGTCACGCCGCTGCGCGAGGGCGGCAGCCTACCGGCCATCGTGGAGGCAGACGACGACGGCCTCTACGTGCTCAAGTTTCGCGGGGCGGGGCAGGGGCCGAAGGCGCTCATCGCCGAGCTGATCGTCGGCGAGTTGGCGCGACACCTGGGCCTGCCCGTGCCCGAGATCGTCTTCGTAGAATTAGACCCGGAACTCGCGCGCACGGAGCCCGACCCCGAGATACAGGATTTGATTCGGGCGAGCGCCGGCCTCAACCTCGCGCTCGATTATCTGCCTGGCTCTATCAGCTTCGACCCGCTCGTTGACCGCCCCGAAGCGGAGCTGGCGTCAGCAATCGTCTGGCTCGACGCCTACACGACCAACGTTGACCGCACGCCGCGCAACACCAACATGCTCGTCTGGCACAAAAAGCTCTACCTGATAGACCACGGCGCGGCGCTCTTCTTCCATCACGATTGGACAGACTTTCTGGGGCGCAGCCGCCGCCGTTTCGCACAGATTAAAGAGCACGTCCTGCTCCCGACAGCCTCCGCGCTTGAAGAGGCGGACGGCCGCTTGAGCGCGAAGGTCACGCCCGAACTCGTACGCGAGCTATTGGGCCTAATCCCGGACGAATGGCTCGCCGCCGAGACGCGGTTCGCGGACGCGGGCGAGCACCGCGACGCTTATGCGCAGTATTTGCTGGCGCGCCTGGCCCCGCCGCGTGACTTCGTAAAGGAGGCGGCCGATGCCCGAGCTGTGTCCGTTTGACTACGCGGTCATACGCGTCGTCCCGCGCGTCGAGCGTGAGGAGTTCATCAACGCAGGCGTCATCGTCTCCTGCCCGGCGAAAAATTTCCTGAAGGCTAAAATAGAACTGGACCGCGCGCGGCTCGCCGCGCTCGACCCGCTACTCGACGCCGCGACCATACAGAAACACCTGGACGCCATCCCGGTCATCTGCGAGGGCGGCGCGGGTGCCGGCCCCATCGGGCTGCTCCCGCCGCGCTCGCGCTTCCACTGGCTCGTCGCCCCGCGCAGCACGGTCATACAGGCTTCGCCCGTTCACACGGGCCTGTGCGCAGACGGCGACGAGATATTAGAAAACCTTCTCGACAGGATGGTCCGCCACCCGGACGCTCAAGATGAAACCTGAAGTTGAAATTCGCTGTGCCAATCCCTCAGACGCGGAACTGCTCGCAGAACTGGGCGCGCGCACTTTCTCTGAAGCCTTCGCGGCCGAGAACTCCCCCGAAAACATGAGCGCCTATCTCGGCCAGGCGTTCACGCACGCACGCCTGGCCGCCGGGTTGGCCGACCCGAAGGCGACGTTCCTGCTGGCGTCGGTCGGAGGCGAAGCGGCCGGATACGCCAAGTTATACAAGAGTGAGCCGCCCGCCAGCGTCACGGGCGAGAGCCCTATAGAATTGGTACGCATCTACGTGCTGCAAAAGTGGCTCGGGAGCGGCGTCGGCCGCGCGCTGATGCAGAGGTGCGTTGAAGAGGCGCACGCATCGGGCGCGCGCGTCCTGTGGCTCGGCGTGTGGCAGCGCAACCTGCGCGCGCAGGCGTTCTACCGCAAGTGGGGCTTTACGACCGTCGGCGAGCAGGTTTTCCAACTCGGCTCCGAAGCGCAGACAGACTTGGTGATGCAGCTCGCGCTGTGAAGCCGACAAAAATCCTGCCCAACTTTTTCTCCGACGAACATAAAGAATCACAGTTCAACCCGCCTTATCCCAAAAGCTACACGGCTATACCTTATAGGAACAGACGGCGCGCTTACAGTGACCCGCCCCTCAAATTCGCTGAGCTAAACAGCGGTCCACTCGTTCAAAATCGCGGACCTCACCGACTGGCACACCCGTTGCTCATATAGTGGGCCGGGAGGTGGTAGTGATGAAAAAGATTTTAGCGACCGTCTTATCCTTGACCTTGCTTGCGGCGCTGGCGGTGCCCGCGGCGGCGCAGACGCGCTACAGATATCGGACGAGCAGGGCGACGCAGAGCCGTTACTACGATTACGAACGGCGTGACGACCGCTCATTCTGGGAGAAGCACCGCGACAAGATTACGACCGCGGGCGGCGCGCTCGGCGGGGCCATTCTCGGCGGATTGATCGGCGGGAAGAAGGGCGCGGTCATCGGCGCGATTGCAGGCGGTGCCGGCTCGGCGGTTTACACCTACAAGATTCGCAACAGGAACAGGAATCGGCGCTGGTAATTTGAGTCAACTGAGATTGAGTTCGGTCGCCCCTGCTTTAGCGTAAGTGAGCGGCCGTTGGTGAAGCCCGCAGGCGAAGGGGAGAGCGCCTGCGGGCTTTAACCTGTCCGCATCCCGCCTCGGTCAATCCGTCTCCCCGTCCCGTCCCAACAGCCCGAGCCGGCGCAACTCACATGTCAACTGTTCCGGCGACTCGAACCTGATGGTCTGAAATCCCAGCCGGTCAGCGACCGTTACGTTCATCTCGGAATCGTCAATGAAGAGACATTCTTCGGCGGGCCGGTTGACCTTCTCCAGCAACAGGGCGTAGATGCGCGGGTCCGGCTTGCTCACCTTCACCTCGCCAGAGAGAACAATGGCCTCGAACACATCGAGGAACGCGTGCTTGTGCCGTATGCGCTGGAACGTCTCGGCGGACCAGTTGCTCAGGCCGTAAAGCGTATGGCCCGCGCGCTTCAGCGCGTGTAGAATTTCGACGCTCCGCTGAATCTCGCCGCCCATGGATTCCTCCCAACGCTCGTCGTAGGCTTTGATTAAGTCGGCGTGTTGGGGGAAACGCTCGGACAGTTCGGCGACCGCCACGGCGAAGGGGCGGCCTTCGTCCTGCTTGAGGTTCCAGTCGTTGAAGCCTATTTCGTTGAGGAACCGCTCGACCGCCTCGTGGTCGTCGTCGAACAATTTCCGGTAAAGATAGCGCGGGTTCCAGTCCAGCAGCACACCGCCGAAATCGAAGACGATGGCAGGGGCTTGGCCCTTGAGTTCGTTCATATCAGTAGTCTCTCAACTTAGAACAATTCAAATCTCAAGTTACTCTTTAGCTCAACCCCTTTGCGTCTTTGCGCCTTTGCGTGAG
>DATFCB010000010.1:0-14210 GCA_035253525.1 Pyrinomonadaceae bacterium
GGTCAACAGCAGCCGCCGCCATACGGCCAGCAGCAGCCGCCGCAGTACGGGCAGCAACCGCCGCCTTATGGCTACCAGCAGGCTTACCCTCCTGCTCCCATTCCGCCTCCAGTGGTTGATGCTGATGCCTTTGAGCGCAGCCTGAGCTTAGTCTCTTACGCGTGGGTGGCCCTGTTTATTATGGTCACCGCGGCGGCCTCCATCACCGCCGGAGGGATGGCGGCCGGGTTCGGCCTTTTTTCTCCAGGGAGCGTGCTCACGCTGTTCAACGGGCCGGCCGGTGTTGACTTCGCCATTAACATCGCACCCCTGGTGATTCTGGCCCTTCCGCTGGGCGTCAAAGCCGCCGCCCAGAGCAGCCAGTTCGTCGGCTTTCACGCGAAGCAGGCGCTGTATATAGGTATCTTCTACCTTGTCGCACGCATCGTCGTCGGCCTCTTCTACCTCATTCCGCAAGGCGAGGTCCAAGTCATACTGGTGAGCGGCATTCTGGTAGGGGCTGTGATGTTCTTCTTCGCCTACCTGGCTGCGGTCGGAGGTGCCAGGGCATTCCTCAACCGTGAGCTTTACCGAGTCCCTGTGGTCGGCGGCATGGTGAAGTAAAGCGGCAATTGAGGTCTTCGGTCTTTACCGGCGGCTAAACGTTTGAGCGAACGGCGCGCTCGCCCTCCGCGACACAACTCGCGGGGGCGACGCGCCACAGCTCGAACTGTTCCTCGTCAAACCCCTTCAGCATCACCTCGAACGGCGTGGCTTCAAGCTCCGCCTCCGGCCCGTAAAGCATCTCCGCGACTTCAGGGTCGGCGTGCACCGCCGACGAGATGACCACGTCGCCGCCTGAGGACAACCCTTCCAGGCGCGCAGCCAGGTTGACCGTGCAGCCGAAGTAATCAAGCCGCCCGTTGAGCGTCACGGCGATGCACGGGCCAGTGTGTATGCCCACTTTCAGCATCAGCGGCCGCTCGCCCTGCTGTGGTGAAGCCAGCGTCTGCTGCGCCGTCAGGAACGCACGCAGAGCGCCCGCTGGCCTGCGGAAGACCGCCATCACGGCATCGCCTATCGTCTTGACGAGCGCTCCGTCCTCTTCACTTATCGCCTCGCGCAGCACGTCGAAGTGGTTCATCACGCAGCCGAAGGCAGGCGCGTCTCCTATCTCCCTGTAAAGTTGTGTGGAGCCGCGCAAGTCCGTGAAGAGGACCGTCAGCGTGCCGACGGAAATCTGCTCGCCGGGCCTCAGCGCCTCGTTGCTGAAGAGGTCGCGGAAGATTTGGAGCGCCGTCACCTCAGCGGCCGTCGCCGCCTGGTCGCTCCAGGCCATGCGCTCCAGGACGAAATACTGCTCCTTGTCGGTCGCGTTTTCCAGAATCAGTTTCGGCTCGGTCGAGAGCGACAACTCTTCGTCAATCCAGCCGTCGTCCGAAGCCCTGAGCGTCAGTTGCGCGGCCCCCTCGTCTGACGCCGCCAAATGCTGCCCGCCTGATACCTCCGAGCCGCGCAGCCTGTAGCGACCCTTTTCCAATGGGAGCGTGATTTCGCGCCGCGCGCCGGGCGCGAGGAGTTGCTGTAGGACTATGTGCGGCGTGACCTGCGGCCCGCCGACGCAGAACTCTAAACCTTCAACGATGCGTACCGAAGGATTCGGGCGGAAGGTCAACTCCACGGCGCGGTCGAAGTTGACCGTGAAATCCACGTCGCACGTCTCGCAGAGGACTTCCGACTGTAGACCCGTCAGCGAGCGCGAGGTCTGCGCCGCCCCGCGACAGTGTGGACAGATCATCTCCCACTGCAAATCCAGGAGGCCGACGCGCGTGGCCCAGAGGCAGACTTCGAGCACGTCCTTGCGCGGGAAGCCCCAGTAGTCCGCGAGCGCGTGCGAGCGCATACGCGAGAGCGTGATGTCGTCGGCGCGCTCGATTGCTTCGGCCAGCCGCTTGACTATCTCCTCTTGCGCGCCCTGCGTGATGAGACGCTCGCTCAAGACCTTGAGCCGCGCCTCCCCACCCTGCGCGAACCGCGCGGGCGACGGTTGATAGAGCTGCGGGCGGCCGCTCTTAATCTCGCGGTCGTAGCGGCGGAAGATTTCGGCGAAGCTGCGTTTCGAGAGGACTCCGACCTGGACGGGGATGGCTGCGCGGCCCAGCACGTTACGTGGGGTGGCACGGACCTGGTAGACGAGGTGCGTGCCGCCTTCGGGCCGCTCGTTGAGTTCGGCCTCGACGCGCATCTCCCTGACCGGCCCCTTCGTGTAGCGGCGCACGACGCCGAAGCGATAAGGACGAATCCACTCGAACGGCTGCTCCTCCCACTCGACCGCCACGCCGAACTTGGAGAGCTGCAAACGGCGCGCGTTCCCCGCACGCCCCAGCGCCTTGACCGCCGGCACGCCCGCGTCGCGGTTGAAGCGATTCGTGTCCGCCACCAGCGGCCACAGTTCTTCAGGGCTCGCTTGAAGGTCGTATTCCCAACGGTAATGGAACTCGCGCATAAAAAAGCGGTCAGTGGTCGGTGGTCAGTGGTCAGTTGAAGACAAAAGCTCGTCCCCGCCGGTCGTTTGTTTTTTAACTGACCACTGACCACCGGCCACTGACCACTGCTTTTCAGACCTCTTTGTATTCCGAGTCCACGTCTTCGTCGGACGAGGCGACGCGGTAGTTCATTGATTGCTTCTGCTTGGTGATGAGCAGGTCGTCTTTCGTCTTCAGGAGGTCGGCCCGTGTATAGACCGAAAGCTCGAAGTTGTAGCCGTGCGTGATGGCGTCCTTCGGGCAAGCCTCGACGCAGTAGCCGCAGAAGATGCAGCGCCCGTAGTCTATGTTGTAGACCTCTGCGTAGCGCTCGTCCACGCCCGTACGCTCTTGCGGCGGGCGCGGGTCGTCCTTCGCCACGATGTAGATGCATTCGGACGGGCAGGCCGCCGCGCAGAGGAAGCAGGCCACGCACTTCTCGCGGCCCAGTTCGTCCACGTGCAGGAGGTGCTGACCGCGATAGCGCGGCTGGACCGTGACGGGCTCGTCCGGGTACTCCACCGTCCACTTCTCTCGCGGAATATAAGAGAAGGTGACGCCCATGCCCTTGATGATCGCCTTGGTTGACTCGATCACGTCGCTGATGATTGACATAAAAATCTCCCCGCCAACTTTATGACCGCGAATGGTTGACCACCGCTTTACTGCGCCGTGTAATTATAAGTTAGAACACCCGTAACCTTAACCGGCTCGCCCGCCAACTTGGTCGGCGCGAACCGCGCGCCGTAGGCGGCCTGCACGGCTGATTGCTGCAACAAGGGGTGACCGCCGACGGCGCGCGCCGAAATCACCTTGCCCGACTCGTCAATCGTCACCTGCACGGTGACCGTGCCGGAAGCGCGCGCGGCCCTGGCAATCGCCGGATAGACCGGCCTGGGCAGGCTGATGGCCTTGCCGTTCAAGACGCCGCCCGAGATGGGCGCGCGGCGCGGCGGCGGCGTCGGTTCGGGCGGCGGCTCGTCTGAGACCTTCGGCGTCGGCGTGGGCCGCTCGGTCGGCGTCCGACTCGGAGAAGGCGTCGGGCGCTCGGGCGTCTTATTGTCCAACCCGGTCCCGCTGCCCGACCCAATTCCGTCACCCGTCTTCCTGGGCGACGCCGGGCCGGGTTCCATCTCAGCCGGACTACTCCCTCGCCCGATCAGTTCCGGCTCCACCGTCGCAGGAGGCGACGCGTTTGCGTTTACGTTCTGATTCGTCTGCGCAACTTGTGAGCTATCCGTGCCGCCGCGAGTCATAATCACGGCCACTGCGATGGCCGACAGGCCCAGCACCACCGCTGCCCCCAGAATCCAGGGCGCGGCGCTGGACCTACGCGCAGGCGGCGCAGTCTCGGCCGGCGACTCGTACTTGCGTTCGGGCTTTGCTGCCCGAGCCGCCGCGACCTGGTCTTCGCTCATGACCTCGGTCGGCGAGTCGCTCGTCACGCGCGGGGCCGGGATTTTAATCGTCGCGCCGGGGTCGTAAGCGGAACCTTCCGCGCCGACGAGCGGCGTCCCGTCCTCAAGACAAAATCTCAGCGCGTCGTCTTCGTAGGTGCGTTGGCACGTGGGGCAAAGTTTCATATAAAAATCTTCTCGCGCGTTCGCCTGATGGCCGCTATCTTACTTGAGACGCCTGCGAGCTGATAGCCTGCCAGCGCCCGTCGCGCCAGAGGAACGTGTCCGTGAAGCGGAATTTCAGCACCTGGCCCCTGGTGGACCTGGCTGTGTTCAGTCCCGTGAGGACGACTGTGTCGCCTGCGAGACTGATCTTCAAATCGCTCAGCTTGAGCGAGGCGATCAGCGGCTCAGGCTCAAGCGTCGCCAGCAGTTGCTCCTTGTTTTTAACCGAGCCGTCTCCGCCGACGCCCCTGAACTCGTCGGCCAGGATACGCCTGACGGCCGCCTTGTTGCCCTTGATGTTCGCGTCATTCCACTCGTATTCCAGCGCCGTCAACTGCGTCAGCACCACGTCTGGGTCTGTCGGCGGCGCGTCCTCTTCGGTCGTCGCGCTGTTGTTATTATTCCGGCTCGTGTTTTGATTCCGAGGCGACCCGTTCGAATTATTGCCGTTCGTATTATTGCCGACGACTTGAACGTTGCCGTTGCCGCGGTTGGCGGTGTTGGCCGTCTCGTCCGCAGGGCGACGCGCGGCGATTATGGCCCAGACCACGACGGCCGCGCCCAGTAATAAACTCACCAACCCTCCGACGACCCAGGGCGTTAGGTTTCGCCTGCGCGGAGGCGGGATTGGCTGAGAGACGAGCGGCCTCCAGGCGGGCGGATTCCACCCGGCGGGCGGCGCATTATATGCGGGCGGCGCGGGCGACTGGGCCAGCGCGGCCGGCTGTTGCGGGAAGGATGGCTCCGCAGGGTCGTCGCGCAGCGTGGCCGCGTTCTGGTTCGGGAGCGTAACCTGTAGCTCGTCGGGCAGTGTTGCCTGCGGGTTGAACGCCGCGCCGCCCACGAGCGCCGCGCCGTCGGTCAGACAAAAGGTCAGCGAATCGTCCGTGTAAGTGCTCTGGCACGTAGGACAGCGTTTCATAGCCTGGCCCCACTTCCTCTGACGCTAAGACCTATTTACGCCGAGAGCGACGGCGCGCAGGCTTTTTGCCTAAACGAGTTCGAGCCTGCTGAAAAAGTAAGCAATCTCTGTGGCCGCGTTCTCTTCCGAGTCGGAGCCGTGGACGGCGTTCTCGCCGAGGGACCCGCCGAACTCTTTGCGGAGCGTGCCTTCGTCGGCCTTGGCCGGGTCGGTTGCTCCCATCAAATCACGCCAGGCTTTGACCGCGCCCTCTTTTTCCAGGGCCAGCACCACGCACGGCGCGCTCGACATGAACTTCGTCAACTCCTGGAAGAAGGGGCGCTCGCGGTGAACCGCGTAAAAGCCCTCGGCCTCTTCGAGCGTCAGGTGGATCAATTTCATCGCGCGCAGCCGAAAGCCGCCGTCCGTGATGCGCTGAATGATTGCGCCCGTCTTCCCGCCGCGCACCGCGTCGGGCTTGATAATTCCGAAAGTTAAAGTACCCTGTTCCGCCATCGTTCTCCTCAAAAATGTCTCTTCAGTTTTCGTTCTTACTTGTCACCTGTCACTCGTCCCTGCTTCAAGTCATCTGAATCTCTGCTTCTTCAGCCCTGCTGCTCCCGGTCAGTATCAATCAGCATCCGTGCGAGCCTCGGAGGCGGCCGCCAACTCCGACAACGTGGCGAAGGCGTTTTCAAGACGCAGCACTCTTTCTTCGACGCTCATGCTGCTGTCTCCTTTAAGAACTCCCTCTTCAGGCGGTAGCGCCTGCCCCCAGCGCGTCTTTCATCGCCGCGCCGATGTCGGCGGGCGAGTGGACGACGCGGATGCCTGCGTCTTCGAGCGCTTTCATCTTCTCGGCCGCGGTTCCCTTGCCGCCCGCGATGATGGCCCCGGCGTGGCCCATGCGGCGTCCGGGCGGCGCGGTCTGCCCGGCGATGAAGGCGACGATGGGTTTTGTCACGTTCTCTTTGGCGAAGGCCGCCGCGTCCTCCTCGGCCGTCCCGCCGATCTCGCCGATCATCACGATGCCGTCCGTTTCGTCGTCCGCCTGGAAGAGCGCGAGCGCGTCCGTGTGCGTCGTGCCGACGATGGGGTCGCCGCCGATGCCTATGGCCGTGGACTGGCCCAGGCCGAGCGCCGTCAACTGCCCCACGGCTTCATAAGTCAGCGTCCCGGAACGAGAGACGACGCCGACGCGCCCCTCCTTGTGTATGTGGCCGGGCATGATGCCGATCTTACATTTGCCGGGCGAGATGATGCCCGGACAGTTCGGGCCGATGAGGCGCGTGGACTTGTCCGCCAGATACTCCTTGACCTTGACCATGTCCAGCGCGGGGATGCCTTCGGTGATGCAGACGACGAGCGGGAGGCCAGCGTCGGCCGCCTCCATGATGGCGTCGGCCGCGAACGGCGGCGGGACGTAGATCACGCTGGCGTTCGCGCCCGCGTCGCGGACGGCGTCCGCGACGGTGTTGAAGACGGGGACGCCCTCGTGCGTCGTCCCGCCCTTGCCCGGCGTGACGCCGCCCACGACGTTCGTCCCGTACTCGATCATCTGCTTGGTGTGAAACGTGCCCTCTTTGCCCGTGACGCCTTGCACGACGAGGCGTGTGCTTTTATCAACCAGAACGCTCAACGCTCTTGCTCCTCACAGTCGGCGCCGAAGACGCGCGGGAGCAGCGAAGAGTCCGCGCGAGACGCCAGAATTTTTGACAGCTTGACTAGAGCCGCCACTATACCACAGCCCGCGCGACCGCTCTAAACGCCGCCTCCGCGCTATTCCAGCTCGACGCTCTGGCCGTACCGTGGTGCTTCGACGTTCCAGCCGAAGCGCTCTTTGATGTGCTGGGCCATGGCCTCGGCGGCGACGGGTTCGCCGTGCGTGGTGAAGGCGCGGCGCGGGGCGCGCTCGATGGGCGTGAGCCAGCGCAGGACTTCCTGCCAGTCGGCGTGCGCCGAGAAGCCGCCGACGCGCTCGACCTTGCAGCGCACGGGAACCATCTGGCCCATAATTTTCACCTCCGGCTCGCCCTCCTGTATGCGTCGGCCGGTCGTCCCTGCGGCCTGGTAGCCGACGAAGAGGACGGTCGAATTCGGGTCCGGCAGAAAGCGTCGCGCGTGATGCAGGACGCGCCCGCCCGTCATCATCCCCGAAGCGCTGACGATGATGCGCGTCCCCTTCTCCTCGTTCAGACGCTTCGACTCCTCGCGCGACGAGGCCGTCACCATCGAGTGCGTCCTGAGCGGGTGACGACGCTGTGCCAGGACGCTCGCGTATTCCTCGTCCTGCTCCTCCTTGCGGTTGCTGTAGGCTTGTGTCGCGGCGGCGGCCATCGGCGAGTCAACGCGCACGGGCAGGATGGGGATGCGCTTCTCGTCTTCCAGCTCGCGTATGAAATAGACTATCTCCTGCGTGCGCCCGATGGCGAAGGCCGGAATCAGAAGCACCCCGCCGCGCGCGTGCGTCTCGTTGATGATGCGCGCCAGCTCGTCCTTCGGGTCCGTCGGGTCGTGCAGGCGGTCGCCGTAGGTTGATTCCACCAGTAGATAATCGCAGGCCGGCGGCGGCGCGGGGTCGTGTATGATCGGCTGGTCGTAATGGCCCAGATCGCCGGAGAAGAGTACGCTCCTTCCTTTCCCATCCGCGCCCGCGCCGTCAACTTCGACGAGGACGAGGCTCGAACCGAGGATGTGGCCGGCGGTGCGGAAGTTCGCGCGAATGCCCGGCGCGACATCCGCCCACTCGCCCTTGTTCTCGACGGGCCGGAGCAGCTTGATGGCGGCGCGCGCGTCCGTTTCCGTGTAGAGCGGTAGCGCGGGCTTGTGCTTCGTCAAATTGTGCCGGTTCCGGTAGGCCGCATCTTCCTCCTGAAGCCGCGCCGAGTCCGGCAGGAGTATCTTGAGCAGGTCGGCCGTGCCGCGCGAGCAGTAGACGGGGTTATCGAAGCCGAGCGCGACCAGGCGCGGGAGATACCCCGTGTGGTCTATGTGCGCGTGCGTGATGAGCACGGCGTCGAGCGCGCGTGGGTCGAACGGCGGGTCCTGCCAGTTGCGCTCGCGCAACTCCTTGAAGCCCTGAAACAGGCCGCAGTCAACCAGCACCTGCCCGCGCCCGCCCTTAATCAAATACTTGGACCCGGTCACAGTCCCCACCCCGCCCCAGAATTCCAGCGTAGCCATCGCGCCCTCCAGCGAATTTTTCAGGATTACAGAACGATAATAGCTCGTGAATCGTAAATCGTGAATCGTAAATCGAAAAAGCCGTCCGACGATTTACGATTTAGGATTTACGATTCACGAACTTTCGATTTACGGCCCTTAGCAAATCTATTCGGCGGCGGGCGTCTTGCGTTATGATTGGGCCGGGCATTGAGGTCTTGAGAAATTTTCCGGCGCTGCACAGGTTAGATTGAAAAGGAAACTGAAGATGATTTCACGCGTCCCCCGCACGGGCAGGCTGACGGCCGTCGCCTTCGCCCTTACGCTTTTTTGGTCCGCAAGCGCCGCCGCGCAGTCGAGCGCGACGCAGGAGAAGGCGGAGCCTTTGACCGTCGGCTCGGCCGTCACAAGCATTCTCTCGGCCGGCGAGAGCGCGTTTACCGAAGCCGCACGCCTGTTGCAGTCGGACCCCTACTGGCAGTTCCGCGACGCGAGCTATTCAAACAGCGGACTGATGAGCGAGCAGGACGAAGTGAAGCTCGGCAACAAGCTGCACACGGAGTTCGGCAGGAAGTTCACCATCGTCACGGAAGGCCAGGCGCGCGCCGACCGCATAGGCTCGCGCGTGGCGCGCGCTAGTTTGCGCCCGAACCTGACTTACCGCTTTCACATCATACGCGAAAAGGAATTGAACGCCTTCTCCGGCCCCGGCGGCCACATCTACATCACGACCGCGCTGATGAACCTGGCGAGCGATGACGAGTTGGCTAGCGTGCTCGCGCACGAGGTCAGCCACATCGTCGCGCGCCACAGCCTGAAGACCATACAGCAGTCGCAGAATTTGCGCGGGCTGGCAGAACTCTTCGGCTCGGTGACGGGGATCGCGGGCAGCACGGCCCAGGAAATTGGCACAGCTACCGCGACCATCGTCGCAGGCGGCCTGCTCGCCGTGCACAACCGCGAAGAGGAGCGCGAGGCTGACTTCTTAGGCGTGCACGCTATGCGCAAGGCCGGCTACAACCCGCAGGCCATGGTCACTATGTTCCAGAAGATTCAGACCGCCGGCGAGAAAGACGAGAGCCTGCTCGGCGCAGTCTTCGCAGACCATCCCGGCGTCAACGAGCGCATCGAAAACACCCGCTACGAAATCAGCAGGATGAAGTGAATGCAAAATTAAGAATTAAAGATGCAAAAGTGAGGCGGAAGTCAGTTTTTATTAAAAGGTTTTCCGCCTCACTTTTGCATCTTTAATTTTGCATTTTTAATTCCGAAGATGACGAGGGCTGCGGGGATGAGCAGGAGCAGGTTGCGGAGCGCGGTCGAGACGCCGAGCTGGCTGCCGAAGATGCGGCCGAAGCAACCGCATTCCAGCCCCTCTGCGTTTCCCAAACCGTAACGATAGTAGAGGGCGTAGCCGGCGAACCCTGTGAGCATGACGGCGGACCAGATGCCGCCGAGGCGCGCCGTGCGCGGCCAGAGGAGCAATAAAGCAGCAAGTATCTCCGCGCAGATGACGGCGACGGCGATTGTCATGGCCCAGCGTTCCCCGACGAGGAAGGGCATGTTCGTGAAGAAGCTCTCGGCCGGGTCGTTCCTCATGTAGAGCTTGGCCCCCGCTGCGAAGAGCCACAGCGCCGCGAGACCGAAGCGGCTGATGTGAACAAGCCAGGAGAGAAGGGATGAGGGATGAGGGGTGAGGGATGAAGAGGAAGCAGGCCGCTGCGTCACAGCCCTGTCCTCCGCCGCATCTACATAAGCCTCTCTTCCAACGCCGCTGCTTACTTCATCCCTCATCCCTCATCCCTCATCCCTTACCCGGCTAGTGCCACGACCTTTTCGGCGGCGTCCTTCATGCCGTTCGCCACTGTGAAGTTCATGCCAGACTCGGCGATGAGTCGTCGGCCCTCCTCGACGTTCGTGCCTTCGAGGCGGACGACGACGGGCACCTTGACGCCGATGGCCTTGACCGCCTCGATGACGCCGCGCGCGACCATGTCCGTGCGCACGATGCCGCCGAAGATATTGATGAGCACGGCGCGCACGTTCTCGTCCGCGAGCAGAATGCGGAACGCGGCCTCGACGCGCTCCTGCGAAGCGCCGCCGCCAACATCGAGGAAGTTGGCGGGCTCGCCGCCCGCGAGCTTGATGATGTCCATCGTCGCCATCGCGAGGCCCGCGCCGTTGACCATGCACGCGATGTTGCCGTCGAGCTTGATGTAGTTCAAATCGAACTTGGATGCCTCTATCTCAAGCGGCTCCTCTTCGTTCAGGTCGCGCAGGTCCAAAAACTCCTTGTGCCTGTAGAGCGCGTTATCGTCGAAGTTGACTTTGGCGTCGAGCGCGATGAGCCGCTTGTCTTTCGTCAGGAGGAAAGGATTGATTTCGAGGAGCGACGCGTCCATCTGCTCGTAAGCAGTGTAGAGCGACTGCATGAACTTCGCCGCCTGGTTGACCAGCTCTGCGGGCAGGCCGAGCGCGAAGGCGAGCTTGCGCGCCTGGAACGGGCGGAAGCCGACGGCCGGGTCAATCGTCTCTTTGAAAATCTGCTCGGGCGTCTTGGCCGCGACCTCTTCGATGTCCATGCCGCCCGCGGCCGACGCCATGAAGACGGGCCTGCCGGTCGTGCGGTCGAGCACGATGCCTAGATAAAATTCCTTGTCAATCGGCAAGCCCTCTTCGATGAGGAGCACGCGCACTTCCCTGCCTTCGGGGCCGGTCTGATGCGTGACGAGTTTCATACCGAGCATCTGGCGTGCGATGTCGCGTGCTTCGTCCGCCGATTTGGCGAGCTTGACGCCGCCGCCCTTGCCGCGACCGCCCGCGTGAATCTGCGCCTTGACGACGACCACGTCTGTCGCCAACTCTTTCGCCGCGTGGTAAGCCTCTTCGGGCGAGCGCGCGACGATCCCGCGCGGCACGGCGACGCCGTATTTTTTCAGCAGCTCTTTGCCCTGGTATTCGTGAATCTTCATCCCGTTTCGATTCCTCGCTCTGAGTTGTTTTAGAGAATGAGTGGGAGTGTATCTCCGCCGGGCGACGCGCTGCAAGCTGCCGCTAAAAGACTATTGTCCGAAAAAGGTAAACGCGGTAACTTTGCGCGCGTTAATTCGATTGGAAGTGAGGAGGCGATTCGTATGAGCGAAGTCACGGTCACATCCATCATGAGGTTGCAGAACGAGGTGCGCTACGGCGAGGGCCAGACACTCATCATTGACGAGCCGAAGGGTTTGGGCGGCGACGGAGCCGGGCCGGACCCTTATACGCTGCTGCTCGCGGCGCTCGGCGGCTGCATCTCGATGACGGTCACGCTCTACGCGCGCCGCAAGGCTTGGCCGCTTGAGCGCGTCACGGTGCGCCTGCGCCAGGGGAGAATCCACGCCAAGGACTGCGCGGAGTGCACGGAGAACACCGAAGGCTTCGTCCACCGCATAGAGCGCGCGGTCACGGTTGAGGGAGACTTAACGGACGAACAGCGCGCGCGCCTACAGGAGATCGCGCACAAGTGCCCGGTCCATAAAACTCTCACTTCTCAAATCGTCGTCGCAAACTTAAAAGACTAATGATGAGCGCGGCACGATGAATGAAAAGCAGTTCTCTTTAATTCATCGTTCCGCGCTCATCGTTGCTTTTCAGAGAACGCGCATGAAGGCGACTAAATCTGTCTTCTCCTGCGCCGTCAGGTTGAGTTCCAGAACGAGGTTGAAGAATTCCACTGTGTCTTCGAGCGTCAGCAATCGCCCGTCGTGTAAGTAGGGCGGCGACTCCTTGATGCCGCGCAGGGGGAAAGTCTTGATCGGCCCCTGCTTGGTGATCATCATGCCGCCTTCCATGCGCGGCTTGTAGAAGCGCTCGACCATCAGGTCGTGCATCGTGCCGTCCGTGTAGAAGGGCGGCGTGTGGCACTGGGAGCAGTTGGCCTTGCCGAAGAACAGGTCTTCGCCGCGCGCCTCGCTCTCGGTCGCCCGGCGGCGGTCGAGCCGCCCGTAGACGTTCAGCTTCGGCGCGGGCGGGAAGTCCAGCAACTCCTGAAACTCACTCATCGCGTGGACGTGCAGCGCGCGGTCCAGGGTGTTCACGCCCTTCTTGGCCGCCGTCACAGGGTCGCCGTCAAAATAGGCCGCGCGCTGCTCAAACTCCGTAAAGTCTTCGACCGTGCGCAGGGCGCGCTGCGAGCCGAAGAGGCGCTGCACGTTGACGCCGCGCAAAGACGGAGTCTCAATCCTGCGCCGGTTCTCCTGCGGGCGTATGTCGCCGACGAGGTGCATCGCGCCCGAGTTATGCCCGTTGACGTGACAGTCGAAGCAGGCGACGCCCATCATCCCGTCCGGTCTTTCGGTCTTGCGGTCGGCCGTCGCGTTGAACTGCTGCTGCGGAAACTGCGTGACCAAAAGGCGCAGCCCGTCTAACTGCTTCGGATTGAGGATGCCGTTGAATAGCTCGTAGAAATTATCAATCGTCACGAGCTTTCCCTGCGAGACATCACCGAGGTCCGGCCGCGTGGTCAGAAAAATCGCGGGCGGGAACTCCGGCAGAAAATGCTCCGGGATGTCGAAATCCATGTCGAAGCGTTCGAGTCGCGGCTGCACCTTGATGTGCATCTGCGGAAAGACCATCCCGCCCACGGGGTGACTGACGTGCGGCAGCGGGAGATACGGGAACAACTCCTTGTCCCTGATCTCTTCCGGCGACATGCGCCCCAACTGCTCCCACGTCACTCCCCTTTTGAGCTTCGCGGTCGGGCCTACGGGGATGGGCTTGCCGCGCGTCATGCGCACGCTCTCGTCAACGCGCCGCCTGAGGTCGTAACGCTCATCGAGCAGTTTCTGGTGCGCCGCCATGACGCGCGGCTTCGCGGCCTTGTCGCGCGCTCTCACGACGTTGAAAGGCTCTTCGACCACGGGCGAGAACGAAGAATTTTTCTCCTCCTGCTGTGGGCGCGACTGCGCGTCCGCCGGCGAGTTCGTCACGAGCGAAACGACAAGCGCCACCCCCAGGATCAAAACTGACAACAGCTTTATCCGTGTATTCTTGTTCATAGACCTCCCTCCGTTTGGGGCTAAGAACCGGTTTGTGATTGAGAAAGCTAAGGGTTTAGGGCCGCATCATACTCCTCATGAGGCGGCGTGTGGAAGGAAAATATGGAAAACTCGTAAATCGAAAGAACGGTTCAACGATTTACGATTTACGAGTCATCGCTCTCTAAAAGAAGAAAGGCTTTCAGCTTTTTCGGCTGAAAGCCTTTCTCGACGTTTGGATTTAAACTTCGGCGTGAGAGGATTCGAACCTCCGACCCCCTGAACCCCATTCAGGTGCGCTACCAGGCTGCGCTACACGCCGTCACAGGTTTTCTAGTATCTCTGGAAAAGATTTTTTGTCAAATGCGGCAAGGCGGCTATGAAATTAAAGCCGGAAGCGATGAAATCTATTTTCTGCCGGCGCTGAGATCGGCTTCGCCCGCGTCGAGCGTGGAGAGCAGGTCGCGCAGTTGTTCGGCCAGGCGGCGGACGGCGAGGCGCTGGTCGTCCGTCATGGAAAAATTGGCGTCCGGCGGCAGCGTTGGACTGTCGTAGACGGGGCGCGTCTCAATGGGCGGCGCGGCCGTTTGCAGAGCGGGCTGCGGCACAGGAGGGGCTGGCGGCGCGTTCGGGTCCGGCGTCGGGACGACCTTGAGCTTGCTTGCGCCGCGCAACTCACTCGCCAGCTTCTTCTTCGCCCCGGCAATCGTGTACTGGTCTTCGTAGAGCAGTTCCTTGATTCTCAGTGCCATTTCCACGTCGCGCTTGCGATAAGTCCGCTGGCCCGCGCGGTTCTTCTGCGGGGCGAGCATGGGAAATTCCGACTCCCAGTAGCGCAGGACGTGGGCCTGCACGCCCGTCAGTTCGCAGACTTCGCCTATCTTGAAGAAGAGTTTTTCAGGGATGGCAACGGCAGCGCGGTTCATAATTTCTCACATGGCTGTGGGAGTCTGTATTCGTGTGAACGCGAAATTTAGCTTAAGAAAAGTGCGGCTCTCGAATAGAC
>DATFCB010000011.1:0-12370 GCA_035253525.1 Pyrinomonadaceae bacterium
CAAATCTCTTCTTTGCGTCTTTGCGCCTCCAGCGTGAAACTTAACCTCACGCTGGAGGCGCAAAGACGCAAAGGGGTTGAGCCGCTGTGTCTGCTGAGTTCCTTCTCTTAAATCCGCAATCGCTCCGTGTCCCGCTTGCCCTGCGCGGGCGCGTGTGATAGTGATTGAAGCCGGAAATTTTCGCGCTTCCCGGAAGCAAGGGGTCTTGAGAGTTTGTCTTTAGAATTCGCAGTCCAGTATCCGTGCACGCTGCGCGCGCGCTACTCCGAAGAGCACTTGCGCGCGTGGGGTCGCCTCAGCAACATACACACGCGCGTGACGACGGGCGAGGAGGCCGCGCCCTCGGAGGATAAGGTGCGTTTTGTCGAGAACGCGCGCGACGAGCTTGAGCGGACACAGGCCGAGACGATTGTCTGCGCGGCGTGCCCTGCCTGTTTGCCGCACGACACGGCGGGCGAGGGCGAATTGGTCGGATGTTTGGGCCGCGTCACCTACCCGGTCGAGGCGCAGTTTGAAAAGTTCCTGGCCGACCGCGTGCAACTGGCCCTCGACACGCTCGACAAGGAAGACCAGCCGCGCCTTCTGCGCATCCTCGTGGACAACGAATCGCCCTTCGACGGCGAGGGGACGAAGGAGTTGCGGCGCGTGACGACGGCGCAGGGGTTGCGCTTCTTCGAGCTGCGGCTGCCGATAAAGCTGACGCGCGAGGCCGAGCACCTGACGACCGACAACATCTTCGATTTGCTCGCGGGCTTCCGCTCGGAAGACTCCGGGAACACGACCTACACGCGCGAGCTGCCGCACGCGGCCACGCCCGATTACTACGACTTCCTGGACTACGTCCTGCGCAACGACCTCTCAGAAAGTGAGCGCTCGCGCCTGCACGCGCGCAGCCGCAACTACGCGCAATTCCTGCGCCTGCTCGCCGCCCTCGAACGCGCCGAAGCCCTCAGCGCGCGCGTGCTGATTGATTAACGTGCGTTGCGCTTACTTCAGAACCTGCCAGGTTCTGATTACGACGAGGTCGTCGTAGCTGGCCGCGCGTTTACCGTTGCGGGAAAAACGCAACGCGCCGATTCGCGGGAAACGCGAAATTACGCTCCCTGTGCTAACGTCAATGACTGAATAGTCTTTATCCTCATTTCCGCTCGCTATCAATTTCCCGTCAGGTGAGAACGTGGCGTAGGTGTAGCCCGGCAAGGTCTTAACCTTCTCGCCCGTGAGAGCGTTCCAGATTACTAACTCACCGACAGCCTCTTTGTCTGCCGCAGGCTGTTGTTCGCCCGTGCTCACCAGAAAACGACCGTCCGGCGAAAACCAGACACCGGTTACATCCTTCTGATGACCTTCGAGCGTCTGCGCTAACTCTCCGGTCTTCACGTCCCAGACCTCGATTGTCTGTTTCGTGATCGTCGCCAGTCTGCTTCCGTCCGGCGAGAAAGCGGTTTGGCTCATGACGAACAGCGCGCTGCCGTCAATTGATCTCCCCTTCGCAGGTTGAACTGCCGCCAGTTTCTTTGATGGAACGTCCCACAATTCGAGGACGGTTTTATCGTCGAGCGAGCCCGTGTCCATGTAGCTCACGACGGCCAGGCTCTTCCCATCCGGCGAAAAAGTTATCCGCTGCACGATTCCGGCGCTCTCGATTTTACCTCGCGCCTTGTATGTTCGCGCGTCCCAGAATGTGATCGTGCGAGCGGCCGTCTCGGCGGCTAAGTTTCCGGGGCCGGTCACAAACATCGTCCCGTCAGGAGAAAAAGCCACGTCGCCGAACCCTGACTCCGAGGGCTCTATGACTCTCTTTCTTCTGCCGGTTTGTGCGTCCCAAACTATCAACGTGGCCGGAAAGTACGCGCAAACCAGAGTGCTCCCATCCGGCGAGAGGTCGAAGTTCTGTATAACGTCGTCGGGTACTGCGATTCCATTCGGGTCCGACACGTCACCGTAGAGCGTCGCCAGCAGCCTCATGTTCAGAGCCTTGATTGTCGTCGGCCCCTTCAAGCGAATTCTTTTAGCCGGATAGCGCCCTGTCTGTGTCACATTTCGCCCACGGCGCTTCGACTGTGCCAATCCCTCGGCGGCCAGCAAGCAGACGGCGACGACTGCTACAAGAATCTGTAGCTTTCTCATAATTACCTTCCTTCCGTTTTGTCAATGTCGAGGAGACTTAATCGCCGTCAATCAGATAAATCGCCTTGACGTATGGACGCCCACGCCTCATGCCGTAGGTGATTCTTTGCAGGTAGAGATTGTTGTGCAGCATGCCTTCCTGCTCGAAGGTGCAGACGCTTCTGCGGCATCGTCGGAGCGTCCCGCTATTCCTCGCCGGGCCGCCATCCCTCTCGCGGCCCGTGAGCCACCGCCCGGCGGCCGCGAACGTCCTGAAACTCCTGCTCTCGACATCACCCGTAATCGAGTGCTCGACGCGGATTCTCACCGACCCCATGTAGGGGCGACCTGCGTCAAGGCTGTCCAATGTGTTTGCGGCGAAGGCGTCGGCGATTGTTTTGGCGAGTTCTTCAACGGTCTGTGTTTGCGATGACGCGTGAGCGCGCAACGGTTCGACGCCTCTCGCCCCCGACGCTGTTTTTGATTGAGCGGACCCAGGCAGACTGAACGTCAAAATTAGTGCCGTGAGCAGAGCAAGTTTCTTTCCCATGTTTCTCCTGTTTCTTTCTTCGTTTTGTGATTTGAGCAATGTAAGACTCTTTGGACGATTCGCACCTACGCCTTCTCTTCGTCCAGTTGCCGCAGGCTGTCCAGGATGAGATTGGTGTTGCTGAGGGCGTTGATGGTGACGGGGAATTCCGCGGCCGCCTTTTCAAAGTCGAAGGTGCCGGTGACCAGCTCGACTATCTTGCGGAAGGCTTCTTCGCCCGTCGTCTCGCCGGACTCCGCACCGACGATGCGGCCTTCGTTGAAGAGGACGCGGCCCTGGCGCGTGTCGCCCGAGACGGCGAGCGCGCCCGTCAGGCGCGAGTTCTCGATGACCTGCACGGCGTCGAAGATGCTGACGGAAGAGAGGTCGCCTGCGAGCGTCACACGAGACTTCCTTTTTACGATGCGGCTCACCGGCACGGCCACCTCGCCCGGCCGCAGCGTGGCGACGGGGCGGCGGGCGCGGCGTATGGCTTCGAGGCCGGGGGCAATCGAGATGCGCGGGTCAAGATTCTTGGCTTCGAGCAGGCGGTCGTGGGCCGTCTGCAACTCCTCGCGCTCTATGTAGAGGCTGGCGAGCGCCAGGCATTGGCGGGCGGCCTCTTCCGGGTGCTTGGACTGCGTGACCTCGCGCAGGCGCTCGCGCAAAGGAATCGAGCGCGGGTTGCTCTCAAGCGCGGTCCGCAGACGGCGCACGGCACGCTCCGGCGCGTGGTACTTCAGGAAAAGCTCTGCGTCGAGCAGCGCCGTTTCAACGTCCCCCTCATCCTTTTCCTTGCCTGTCAGCGCGTCGTTCATCTGTCTCTTCCGGGCGATTTGAAGACTCGCGGGCGCGGCCTGCCCGCTCACGTTCAGGCCAGTTTAGCACAAACGAATGGCCGCCCTTCGCTCTGCGTCATTCGGCGCTACCTCCAACACCATATCGTATGAACTGCGGCGAAATGCGCGGAGGCTCTGTTTCTCACGTGTGACAGATAAAAGCGCCCCGCCCGCCGCGGCTTCACCCAAACTCTCAACTCGTGAGGCGCAAGATGAATTTTAATTGTCCTTATCCAACTGAGCGAAAAATCAGCGTCAGTCTTCGACTCTGTTCGTTACCGTACAAGGCTTCCAGGCTGTCTTGCGGGTGAAACATGGCACGCCGGATGCACAAGGGACGGGCGAGAGTTCACGCTGGTTCGTCGGTTTAACTTGCAAGCGCGTGAACTTCTCTGTCAGGTCAGCAGTTCGCATCCCCCGTTTTCAAAGTCTTGTCCGACCGTGCGGGAGGAGTCTTTAAAGCATGTATGATGAAATGACGTTGGAAGCCGCCAACGCCGCGACCATCAGGCTCGTCAATACGAGCTGGGCGAACTACCTGACGCGCTTTCTACAGCGCCTCAAGGCCATCGGCCGTTTTCACAGGGCGGACGGGACAGAGGCACTGATGAAACGCTTCAAGCGCGCGCGCCCTGACACATACTTTCACAGCGTCCGCGTCTCCCGTTTCTCGCGCGCAATCGGGCGCGGCTACGGCTTCGACGACGCGCGGCTCAAGCAACTCTGCCACACGGCCGTGCTGCACGACGTGGGCAAAATCCTGGTCCCCGAGGCGGTGCTGAACCGCCCGCGCAAGCCCACGCGGACGGAGTTTTTCATTCTCCACCAGCACCCCAGTTTCGGCGCGCTCCTGGCCTCGTACTTCAATCTTCCGGCGGAGCTGCGCGTCCGCACGCAGCACCACCACGAGCGTTGGGACGGGCGCGGTTACCCGCACAAACTCGGCGGCGAAGACATCCCTTTGATGGCGCGCATCGTCCAAGTAGCGGACACTTACGACGCGATGGTCTCGGACAGACCCTACCGCAAGGCGCTCAGTCACGAGGAAGCGGCCCGCGAGCTTCGCCGTTGTGAAGGCAAGCAATTCGACCCGCGCGTCATAGAGGCGTTTTTAGACACATACCCGACGAAGGAGTCAGAAGTGTAGTCATGAACACGTGGATGAAGCGGCGCATTGACCGTTCCCGCGCACGCTGCCAGCAGAAGGCGGCGGCGGAAAATAAAGAGACAATGCGACGCGAGAAAAAGGAGACTGGACGGAACAAGCAGAAAGCGACAACTCCCCGCGAACTTTCTCACACCTCCAGCGACAAGTAAAAACTCAAAAAGCCGCCCTCGATTCGGGGCGGCTTTTGTCTTCCGTAATTCTCGGTCAGCTTAGAAGTCGAAGCGTATTCCGACTCTGATCTGTCGCTGCCGGAGTGTGCGCGTCGGGACGAGGAAGGAGTCTATGAACGCCTGGCGCTGCTCGGGCGTGGCCGTCGGGCTGAGGCCGTTGAAGTTGATGAACTCCGTGCCGAAACTGAAGACGGTCTTGTTGAGCAGGTTGTCAATTTCGAGCGAGCCGCGGATGCGCAGGCGCTCGGTCGGCTTGAACTCGCGCGTGACGTTGAGGTCGAGTAGGAAAAGACCCGGCCCTAGCCCTGCGTTGCGAGGCAGGTTCCCAGTCTGCCCGATGGTCGGTAATGTGAAGGCCGTCAGGAGCAGTGGGTTGAGCGGCTCGCCCGGCTCGCGGAAGCGCAGGAGCGAGAGGTCGCCCGTGAAGATGGGACGGTCTGTGCCCACGTCGTCCAGGTTGCGGTCGTTGCCGCCGATGGAGATGTTGAAGGGCGCGCCCGACGCGACGCGGAAGATCGGCGCGAAGCGCAAGCGCCCGAGCCAGCGCGGCGTGTCGAACGTCCCCGAGAAGACGAAGCGGTGGCGGCGGTCCAAAAGGCTGCGCGCGCGCTCAGTGCGGAAGTCGCCCGGCGTGAGCGCGCTCGAAGTGTTGACGATGCCGTCGTCAATCAGGCGCGAGAGCGTGTAGGCCGCGCGCACAGAGTAGCTGAAGCCCGACTTACTGCGGCGGAAGCGGCGGCGCAGCTCAAGCGTCAGCCCGTGGTAGAAGCTGTTGCCGATGGAGGCCAACTGCTCGACCTGCGTGCGGCTGGGGTCCGGCCTGAGCAGGTTGAGCGTGCCGAGCGCAACGTCGAGCGTCGTCGTAGAGCTGATGCTGTTGAGATTGAAGATGGAGATGGGGACGCCGGACTCTATGATGCGGTCGATGGCGTTCGGGTTAGCGGGGTCTGACGGCGTGGTTGCAAAACGGACCAGTTCGCCTGCGGTCGTCGCGTCGTAAATCGGGCGCGGGCATCCGGGGCACGGGCGGAAGTTGGGGAAGTCCTGTGAGAGCAGGTAGGCCGAGATGCTACTGAACCCTTCGGGCAGGCGCGGCGCGTTGGCGTTGAATTCCCGCCAGAGATGAATCCCGCGATTGAAAGTGTAGTTGGCCTCGAAGACGAGCGCGCGCCCGACCTCGCGCTCGAAGCCGACGTTCGCCTGGTAGCTTTCGGGGATGCGCAGGTTCGGGTCCAGCCGGCGCGAGAAGTTCGTGTTGAGCGAGCCGAACTCTTCGACGAGCGGGTCGTCGGGCGTGAGCGCAACGGGGAAAGTCAGGTTGGCGGCGATGAAGGCGCGGCGCTCGGCGGCGGTCAGGACCGTGCCGGTCAACGGGTCAACCAGGTCGTTCGTGTCGAAGATGAGTTGCTGGCGGCCGAGCGTGAAGTCGTCAATCGTTCGCAAGAGCGCGCGGTTGTAGAAGAGGCCGGCACCCGCGCGGATGACGGTCTTGCCCGTCTTGAACGGGTCGTAGGCGAGCGCGAAGCGTGGGCCAAAATTGTTCGTATCACGGACAATCGTCTCGCGTTCGTATCTGAGCCCGTAGCTCATCGTCAAATTCGCGCGCAGCCGCCACTCGTCCTGCACGAAGATGCCGAAGTAAGTGTTCTGCTGCTCAGATTCGGTCTGGAAGTTCTGCCGGAAGCGGCTCGGCGCGTTCGCTAGAAAATCTTCGACGCTCGAAAAGTTGAACGTGCCCGACACGTCCGAAAGGTCTATGAAGGTCGAGCGTATGTGCTGGAAGTCGCCGCCGAATTTCAGGGAGTGTGGGCCGACGACCACGGAGAGCGCGTCCTGCAACTGGAAGCGCGTCTCGCGGCGGTCGGTCGAGCCGGAGGTCGAAGACCCCGCGATGAGCGTGCCGGAGCGTGAGTCGAGATCGTCGTCGGGCAGCGGGTCGTTCAGGGTAATCAGGACGACCGGGCGGCGGTCCGCGCTCTGCTGGACCTCGATGGCGGGCGTCAGGCGCGAGAACTGCGCGCGAATTTGGTTGACGACTTTCGGCGAGAAGACGTAGTTGTCCGAGTAGGAGATGGCGTCGGAGTTGCGGGTGCGTCCCTGCAAGGCTTCGGCGAGGCGGTTGCCGCCGCCGAACTGCCGCAGGTTATTCAGGCGGCCCATCTGGTAAAGCCAGGAGCCGTTGTGCATGTCGGAGAACTTGTGGTCTATGCGCGCCGTGAACGTGTGCGCGCGCGACGGCGTGCTGATGCCTTCGATGAAGGGCGAGATGCCGGCCGCGACGCGGCGCGGGTCTATGAAGGTCGGCGCGGGCAGAGGGAAGAGCGGGTTCTGCTCGATGGGGACGAGCGTGTCTGTCGTCGCCGTGTCGAAGATGGTGTCGTATTCGTAGGCCGTGAAGAAGAAGGTCCGCTTGCGGCCGTCATAGAGCGGGAGCCTGACGGGGCCGCTCAGGGTGAAGCCTGGGTTGTGTTCTTCGAAGGGGAGGCGCGGCAGTCCCTGTGCCTGGTTGCGCGACGTGTTGGCGTTGAGAATGTCGTTCTCGTAGAAGTGGAAGATGCGCCCGCGGTAGCGGTTCGAGCCGCCGCGCGTGCGTATGTTGATGCGCCCGCCGCTGGCGCGCCCGTACTCCGCCGAAAACTGGTTCGTGATGACCTGCACCTCTTCGACGGCTTCGAGCGAGGGCTGGAAGCGTTCGCGCGCAGCGCGGTCGTCGTTGTTGTCGAGGCCGTCAATCGTGATGTTGTTGGAGTAGGCGGGGCCGCCCGAGAGCGAGAACGTGCCGGCTTCTTCAGGCGTCGAGTTCGGGTCCGTGCCGCGGTCCTGCGCGAGGTCGCGCGTCGAAAGCGGCTCTTCGGTGACTCCGCCCAGTGTGAAAATCAGTTCGAGCGGCGAGCGCGTGTAGTTGGGCAGCGCCTCGACCTCTTCGGTCGTGACCGTGCCGCCGACGACCGTGCGCGTCGTGTCCACGGCGGGCGTGTCGGCCTCTGTGACGACGACCTGCGTGGCCGTCACGTCCGCCGGCCGCATGGTGAAATCGAGTTGGACGTTCTGGCCCGCGATGGTCGTCAGGTTCGTCTTCTCCTCGGTCGCGAAGCCCTCGGAGGAAACGCGCACGATGTACTCGCCCGGCTCCAATTCGATGATGCGGTAGCGCCCATCGTCGTTGGTGACGACGCTGCGCTCGACGCCGGTTTTGACGAGGACGACGGTGACGGAAGCATTGGGGATGAGCGCGCCGTCCTGGTCCGCGACGCGCCCCGCGATAGTCACGTCGTCGAGGTCCTGGGCGCGCGCCGCGCCGGGCACGAGCGCCAACACGACAAGCGTCAGCGACAAAATGGAGAGGCGCGCTCCCATTGAGAGAAAGCGCGAGGGCTTGCGATTCATAAAAAATTTAACTCTGAACTTGAACGTCGAGCGGGAAACCGGGAAGCCGTCACAACCATGCCACTTCAAAACTGAAGTTTGAATGAGCGGCCATGACAAAAGACGGCGGGCGAACTTTAGCATCCCGCGCGAAGAGAGTACAAGGAATAATACAGGCTCACGGAAGCGGCTCTCAGTTATGCAGACGTACAACTGAGAGCCGCTTCCGTGTCACACGCTATGCCAGGCTTAGCGGTATTGTGTTGCTGTCTATTTGGCGACCCAGGAATTATTCTCGCAGACGTACATGGCAGGCGTGCCGCTTCCTCCGCCCGTGCGGCTATAGAAGCTGCCGGTCGTACACGAGCCGGAGGGCGCGCCCGCGCCCTTAGACCACGTCACGCCGCCGCCCAGGCTCAACGCGGTCGCCGCCGCCGTGCCGTTGACTTCAAGCACGTTCGAGGTCGGCGCGGTCCCGACGCCGACGTTACCGGATTTGAAGTGGTAGCCGACGTAGCCGGATTGCGTCCCGTCGAATTCGAGGAAGCCGTTGCCGGAGTTGCGCGCGGCGGAATAACTGAAGCCGCTGTTGACATCGCCGAGGCGCAAGCCGCCCTGGACGCGTAGCGCGTCGCTTGAGTTCGGGGCCGTGCCGCCGACGGCCGCCGGCCCGTCAACCCTGAATGAGCCCCCCTTGAAGCGGAAGTTGTTGAAGCCCGTCTGCGTGCCTTCAAACTCAAGGTCGCCGCTGCCGGTGTTGCGCACGATGGAGTAGCTGTAGCCGCTGTTGATGTCTCCGAGGCGCAGGCCGCCGTTGACCCTGAACTCGTCTGCCGATGCGGGGTTTGAGCCGACCAGGATGCGCCCCGGAAAATAATTATCCGTGCCGCCCTCGCCGAACTGGAAGCGACCGTTCCCGGCGTCGAAGGTGAGCGCCTGTTTGTAGACGCGCGTACCCGACGTGGCGTTCGACTGGTCGTAGTAGACAGGCGCGTTGAGCGAGAGTCCCGTCAAACTGTTGGGCTGGGCCGAGCCGCCGACGGCCGTGTAGCCGTGGCCGAACGTCGTGTAGCCCGTGTAAGTGATGTTCGGCAGCAGGTCGTTGACGGAGACGAGCGCCGATTGCTCGCCGCCGCTGAAGGCGCGCGCGTTTGATTGTGGATCGAAGTAGTTGTTGGTCGAAGTCAGGTAACTCGTCCCCGTCGCCTGGACGACAGGGTAGTTCGTGTCCCAGCCACCGAAGCCGTGAATCTCGTTACTAGTCATCACGACATCGCCGCCGACGGCGACGAGAAACTGTCTCTGCGTCTCCGAGTAGTGCGAGGCGACGTAAGAGCGGCCGCCCGCGTGAAGCTTGTAATCAATCGCGGCGAAGTTCGACTCGTTGTCTTTCGCGGAGACGACGCCGCCGAACGAGTCCACGCCGTGACGCACGCCGAGCCAGTAGCACTTCTCGACCTGTATGTTCTTG
Source organism: Pyrinomonadaceae bacterium (assembly GCA_035253525.1). Classification (GTDB taxonomy): domain Bacteria; phylum Acidobacteriota; class Blastocatellia; order Pyrinomonadales; family Pyrinomonadaceae; genus QHXM01. The sequence continues at coordinate 9,653 of DATFCB010000011.1, forward strand.
GCGTTGGCCCCGCCGCCCGCCGTCTGGTCGCCGATCTTGATGGCAACGCCCCTGCTCAGATTGCTCCGCTCGCCGAAATTTGTGCCACCGAAGAAGAAAGAGTCGCGGGTCAGGCGCATCTGCTCGCAGTTGGCGGCGGAGGTGTAAGCGATGCGTATGCCGACGAGGTCTGCATCGGCCGTGTTGGCGTGAAAGGAGACGCGGTCAACGGTCGTGTCCGTGCAGACGCCAGAGGGGTAGCCGGACGACTTCTGGTCAATGTCAATCATCACGTCGGCCTGTGCGGAGCCGCTGGCCTGTAGGAAGAGATTCTGGATGGTCGTCGAGCCGCTGTTGATGACCGAGAACATGGTGCCGCCGCTCGTCCCGCCCCACGTCACGCTGGGGCTGGTCGGCGCGTTGTAGCTCCCGCCCAATTCTTCCGCGCCGATGGTCAGCCCCTTGCGCCCCCAGATGTTGATAGTGGCACAGATTTTCACGTTGAAGTTGGAAGGGACGATGATGCGTGTCCCGTCCGGGGCGGCGTCAATTGCGTCCTGGAACGCGCTGTCGTCGCAGGTGACGCCGTCGCCGACGGCCCCGTAGTCGGCGATGTTGATGGCCCCTGTGGACGACTGTGCGAAGGTTTGCGCCGCGACGAGCAGCACAAGAGGAATGAGTGAAAGGAAGGGTTGTTTTCGCATGGCTTAGTCTCCTGAGGTTAGAGTTGTCTCCGGGAGCGCGGAACGAGGACGAGAGCCCGCAACAGACCTTCGCCAGGTCCATGCTCGATTGAGGTTGCGCGTTAGTCTAAAGACCGGCGGTAGTGAGACGGCCGGACGTTCACGGGCAAGTTAGAGAAAATGATTTCGCGCGGGCAAGAATAAGAAATCGGTCCAGTGAGTGAGCGCACTGTAGCACCGCGCACCGGGAAAGTACAGGTTTAGAGGGACGGGGCCGGCGGCGAACGGTTTTCAGTTTTCAGACGAAAACCGATCAGCGGCGCGAGGTGGTCGTGCGGCGGCGCAGGCGCAGGGCCGCGGCGTGCGAGGCGGGGATGAGCGCGCCAGCCTCGGGCGGCGGCGGCGCTTCCGTGAAGTGCGCGAACTCGGCGGCGTGCGTTTGCAGGTAATCGAAGAAGCGCTCGAACTCGCGCTGCATCACGTCCATCTTCTCGCGCATGTTGAGGATGATTTCCACGCCCGCCAGATTCACGCCCAGGTCGCGCGTCAAAGAGAGGATGACTTCCAATCGCTCAAGGTCCGCGTCCGTATAAAGCCGCGTGTTGCCTTCGGAGCGCGAAGGCTTCAGCAACCCCTCGCGCTCGTACAGGCGCAGCGTCTGCGGGTGAATCTCGTACTGATCCGCCACCGCGCTGATCGTGTATGTGCGAGCCTTACGTTTCATAAAACAGTGACGAGTGACGAGTGACAAGTGACGAGTAAGAAGTTTTTAACTTGTCACTCGTCACTTGTCACTTGCCACTGTTATTCCAGTCCCATCGCGACGCGCGGGTTCTCGGAGTTGAGCTGCGCGTAGCGCTTCAAGAGTTCCTTGGTCTCTTCCGAAATCACGTTGGGCAGCGTGACCTGCACCTCGACGAACTGGTCGCCGCGCAGTTGAGGGTTTCTCAAGCTCGGCACGCCGCGCTCGCGCAGGCGGAATTTTTGGCCCGATTGCGTGCCGGGCGGAATACGCAACTGCGCCTTGCCCTCGACCGTCGGCACTTCGATCTTCGCCCCCAAAGCCGCCTCCGGCACGGTGAGCGGCACGGTCACGTAGATGTTGTCGCCCTTGCGCGTGAAATATTTGTGCCGGCCCACGTTCGTGATGATGAAGAGGTCGCCCGGCGGCGCTCCCAAACGCCCGCCCTCGCCCTTGCCCGCGATGCGCACGCGCGAGCCAGTGTCCACGCCCGCCGGGATGCGTATCTTGACCGTCTCGGTCTTGGGCAAGAGGCCGCTGCCTTTGCAGAGCGAGCAGGGCGGGCGACGTTTGCCCGCACCGCCGCAGTCTGGACACTCCTGCGCGAACTTGAGACGACCGCCCGCGCGCTGAACCTGGCCCGAGCCCTTGCAGGTCGGGCAGGTGATGGGCGCGCCGCCCGTGTCGCCTGCGCCGTTGCAGCGCGTGCACTGCTCGGAGCGGTTGACCGTGATGTTCGTCATCAAGCCCGTGATGGCCTCTTCGAACGAGAGCGCCAGGGGCATCTCTATGTCCGCGCCGCGCTTCGGCTGCGGCCTGGGCGGCTCGCGCTCCTCTTTGGCGCTCGACCCGCCGAAGAGGTCCGCGAAGATGTCTCGAAAGCTTGAGCCGCCGCCCGTGCTCGACGTGCTGCTCGAAGAGGTGCTCGACGTGCCCCAATCAAAACCCGTGAAGTCGAAACCGCCGCCGGTGCGCCCGGCATTTCCTCCGCCGGGAGTCGCGCCGCGCGCGGCGGCCTCGGCCAGGTTATCCGAATACTGGCCGAAGCGGTCGTAGACCTTGCGCTTCTTCGGGTCGGAGAGCACGTCGTGCGCCTCCGTTATCTTCTTGAAGCGCTCCTCCGCAGACTTATCACCGGGGTTCACGTCCGGGTGATACTTACGCGCCATCTTGCGGTAAGCCTTCTTGATCTCTTCCGGCTTCGCGTCGCGCGCAACGCCCAGCACTTGATAGTAATCCTGTTTAGCCATTTGAAAGCAGTAGGCAGTAGGCGGTAGGCGGTAGGCGGTAAATACGAAATAGCTTTTACTGCCC
>DATFCB010000012.1:0-4574 GCA_035253525.1 Pyrinomonadaceae bacterium
CCTCGCTCCTGCGCGTCTCCGAGAACGGGGGCTTTGAGAAAGTCCTGGAGGCTCGGCCTAAGCCGTGGGGCAAGTTTCTCAGGTATCAATATTATCAACTCGATTTCACGCGCGTTGAGAAACCGGGCATGTACGTCGTCAAATACGGCGACTACAGGACGGAACCTTTTCAGATCAGCGCCGGAGTTTACAAACGCAACGTTTGGCAGCCGACGCTCGAATATTTCCTGCCCGCGCAGATGTGCCACATGCGCGTCAACGAACGCTACAAGGTCTGGCACGGCGCATGTCACCTGGACGACGCGCGCATGGCCCCGACCGACTACAATCATATAGACGGTTACGCGCAAGGGCCGACGACGCTGACCAAATACAAGGGCGGAGAAACTGTGCCAGGTTTGGACCGCGGAGCGTGGCATGACGCGGGCGACGACGACATACGCGTCGAGTCGCAGTCGGACACGCTGCAAGGGCTGGCGCTCATTTACGAGGCTTTCAAGGTTGATTACGACAACACGACGATTGACCAACAGAACCTGGTCGTGGAGATTCACCAGCCGGACGGCAGACCGGACGTGTTGCAGCAGATAGAGCACGGCGCGCTCTCAATCGTCGGCGGCTACAAATCTCTGGGCCGGCTCTATCGCGGCATCATCACGCCTACGCTCAGGCAATACACGCTGCTCGGCGACACGGCTAACGTGACGGACAACAAGAGGTATGACCCCAGGCATTCATCGGGCGCGGCGTCACAGGCCCCGCTGCGAGGCGCTGCCGAAGGCGTGTCTGTGACGGACACGCGGCCGCAGGTGGGCGCTGCGTTCGGGAGTCCCGGCTCGCCCGACGACCGTTGGGTCTTCACGGAAGAGAACCCCGGCCGCGAGTTGCAGGTGGCTGCGGGGCTGGCCGCCGCTTCGAGAGCTTTGAAAGGTTACAACGACCCGCTCGCCAGAGACTGCCTCAGAGTCGCGTTGGAGCTTTGGGCCAAAACGAAAGAGGGGAACTCGCTCCAACGCGTCGAAGCCGCGGTCGAGTTGCTGCTCGCCACGAAGGAGAAGAAGTACGCGGATTTTCTAGCGGGCGCGCGAGACGAGATTGTGAAGAACATTGAGCGCACGGGCTGGGTCGTCGGCAGGTCGCTCGCGCTCGTGAACGATCAAAAGTACACGGACTCAATCCGCGAGGCCGTGAGGGCGTACAGAACAAGGATTGACGAGCGCGGAAGGAAGACGCCTTACGGCGTCCCTTACGAGCCGGATATCTGGGGCGCTGGCTGGGGCATTCAACGCTTCGGCGTCGAGCAATACTTCCTGCACACCTCTTTCCCGGACATCTTCCCGGCCGACTACATGCTCCACTCCCTGAATTTCATACTCGGCTGCCACCCAGGCTCCAACACAGCTTCTTTCGCTTCGGGCGTCGGCGCGCGCTCGCTCACGACCGCTTACGGCTTCAACCGCGCCGACTGGTCTTACATCCCTGGCGGCTCGGCCTCCGGGACGGCGCTCATCAGGCCGGACTTCCCGGAGCTGTTGACGTGGCCTTTCCTCTGGCAGCAGACGGAGTACGTGCTGGGCGGCGGGACGACCGACTACCTGTTCCTGGTCCTGGCCGCAGACCGCCTGATGAATAAGTGAGTAAGAACGTGTACTCGAAACCCGGAGCACTTCTTTGCGCCTTTGCGTCTTGGCGTGAAAAATTAAAATCACTCACGCCAAGGCGCAAAGACGCAAAGTTTCACTATCGAGTTCACCAAAGGTTCATCATCTGCCTCGTTGTCGCGCTCCATTTTTTCGCCGGGGCGAAGGCCATAGCAGAGGACGGTTATCGCCTGTGGCTGCGCTACGAGCGGCTTCCCGAACGGATGGCTCGCGGCTATCGTTCGCGCGTGACTTCCATCGTCGTGCAGGGCAAGTCCGCGACACTCGACGCCATCAGGGCGGAACTCGCGGACGGGTTCGCCGGCCTGCTCGGCTTCAAAATCCCGCACGCTTCCGAAGTTGACCGCGACGGCGCGGTGGTCGTCGGCACGCCAATGACCTCGCCCCTCGTCGCGCGGCTCAAGTGGGACCGCCAACTCGCGACGCTCGGCCCCGAAGGCTTCCTCATACGCACAATCAAACTCGGCCTGCACAGCGCGACCGTCATCGCTTCGAGCACCGAAGTCGGCGCGCTCTACGGTGTTTTCCAATTCCTGCGCCTGATGCAAACTCTTCGGCCACTCGCCGCGCTCGACGTGGCACAAAAACCCAGGCTGCGCCTGCGCGTGCTCAACCACTGGGACAATCTTGATGGCACAATCGAGCGCGGCTACGCAGGCCGCTCGCTGTGGAATTGGGATGCCTTGCCTGAGAGAATTGACCCGCGCCTCAGAGATTACGCCCGCGCCAACGCGTCCGTCGGCATCAATGGGTCTGTGCTCAACAACGTCAACGCCAACGCTCAAAGCCTGAGCACGGAGTACCTGCGCAAGACGGCGGCCATCGCAGACGCCTTCCGCCCTTACGGGTTGCGCGTCTATCTCTCCGCGCGCTTTTCCGCCCCGATAGAACTCGGAGGTTTGAAGACGGCGGACCCGCTCGACGCGCAAGTCGTCGCGTGGTGGAAGAAGAAGGCGGACGAGATTTACAAACTCATCCCGGACTTCGGCGGCTTTCTGGTCAAGGCCAACAGCGAGGGGCAACCGGGGCCGCGCACCTACGACCGCAGCCACGCCGACGGCGCGAACATGCTGGCCGGGGCCGTCGCCCCGCACGGCGGCGTCGTGATGTGGCGCGCCTTCGTCTACGACCCGAAGCCCGGCTACGACCGCGCCGCCGCGGCCTACGACAACCTACAACCCTTCGACGGGCGTTTCGCGCCGAACGTCTTGCTCCAGGTCAAAAATGGCCCAATAGACTTTCAGCCGCGCGAGCCCTTCCACCCGCTCTTCGGCGCGATGCCGCGCACCCAACTCATGCCCGAGTTGCAAATCACGCAGGAGTACCTGGGCTTCTCGAATCACCTGGTCTTTCTGGCCCACATGTGGCGCGAGTTCCTTGACTCGGACACGCGCGCGCGCGGCCCCGGCTCGACCGTGACCCGTGTGGCCGATGGTAGTCTGTACGGGCAGCGATTGACGGGCCTCGCCGGGGTCGCCAACACGGGTTCGGACCGCAACTGGACGGGCCACCACTTCGCGCAAAGTAACTGGTACGCCTTCGGCCGCCTCGCCTGGAACCCGGACACGCCGTCAAGGCAGATCGCGGACGACTGGATTCGCATGACCTTGACGCGCGACCCGCAGGCTGTGCCAATTATCGCGCGCCTGATGCTCGAATCTCACGAGGCGGTCGTTGATTACATGACGCCGCTCGGCCTGCATCACCTCATGTGGACGGGCCATCACTACGGGCCGCAGCCCTGGTGGGACAAGGAGCCACGGCCCGACTGGAACCCCGTTTACTATCACCGCGCCGACGAGCGCGGCCTCGGCTTCGACCGCACCGCGACGGGCAGCAACGCCGTCGCACAGTACCAGCCGCTCGTCCGCGACCGATTCGCAGACCTGGATTCCTGTCCCGAAAAATTCCTGCTCTGGTTTCATCACGTGCCCTGGAATCACCGCATGAAGTCCGGGCTGACGATGTGGGAAGAATTGGCACGGCGCTACCAGCGCGGCGTGGGCTGGGTGCGCAGAACACGCAGGCAGTGGGACGCCCTCTCGGGCGAGATTGACGCGGAGCGCCACGCCGCGGTGGCGAAGAAATTGGCCCTACAGGAGCGGGACGCCGTCTGGTGGCGCGACGCCTGCTTGCTCTACTTCCAGACTTTCTCCAAGCGCCCGCTCCCCGCCGGAATCGAACGGCCGCAGAAGACCCTCCAAGAATACATGGCGACAAGCCTTACCTGGTGAAACTGAATGAAGAACAGGCTTAACTTGACTCAACCCCTTTGCGTCTTTGCGCCTTTGCGTGAGGAGAGTTTCACGCAAAGGCGCAAAGACGCAAAGAAGGACGCGCTTTCTGTATTGCGCCTCTGCGCCCTCTTGTTCGCCGTGGCGGCGTGCGTCTTCGACGCGAGCGCACAGGGGCAGACTTCCGCGCCGCGCCGCTTGATCTCCGCCGATTACACGCGGGTCAAAGGGCGGCACGATAAATTTTTCCGGCACGTGGTGGGCGCGGGCCGCGCCGCCGAAGGCTTGCGCGCGGACTGGCAGCGCGACCTCGCGGTCGTGCGCCGCGAGTGCGGCTTCGAGTACGTGCGCTTTCACGGGCTGCTTCAGGATGAACTGGGCGTTTACAGCGAAGACCGGCGCGGCCAACCCGTCTATAACTTCCAGTACGTTGACGCGCTCTACGACGCCATCCTGGCTCACGGCATGAAGCCCTTCGTAGAGTTCGGCTTCATGCCGCGCTCTCTGGCGAGCGGTAAGAAGACTGTCTTCTGGTGGGAAGGCAACATCACGCCGCCGAAAGACTACGGCAAGTGGGAGCAACTGATACGCGCCCTGGTCACGCACTGGACCGCGCGCTACGGCGCGGGCGAAGTGCGGCGCTGGTACTTCGAGGTCTGGAACGAGCCGAACCTGAAGG
>DATFCB010000013.1:0-3856 GCA_035253525.1 Pyrinomonadaceae bacterium
CGCGGCGATGCAGACACGCAGGCGAGAGCCTACACGCTTTTCGACCTGGCCGATGTTTACTACTCGCAGAGTCTGCGTGACTCGCTCCCGCGCTACGAAGAGGCTCTGGAAGCTTTCCGGCAGAACAACAACCGGCGGGGCCAGGCTCTTGCCCTGAGCCAGATCGGCCTTGTTCACATACGGCTGAACGAGTTGGAAAAGGCGCGAAAGGTTCTTGAGGATGCGTTGGAGATCGAGCGTAGCGAAGGCGACACCTACGAAGAGATGCGTTTGCTCAACATGATGGGCGGCGTCTACGACAATGAGGGCCAGTCGGAAAAGGCGAGAGAGTTGTACATGCAGGCGCGCGACGGTTTCCATCGGCTGGGAGACCCCGCGCGCGAAGGCAACACGTTGATTAACATCGGCTCGAATTACGACACTTGGGGCGAGTGGGAAGCGGCGTTCGCGAACTACCAGGAAGCCCTCAAACAATTTGCGGCCGCCGAGTCTTTGCCCGAAAGTGATAAGCCATACATTAAAAGCAAGAGAGCCTCTGTGTTTTACAACATCGGGTTTCTCTACGTCAGCCTCGGCGACTATGCTGAAGGACTGAATAATTTGCAGAAGTCTCTGGAACTGCGCGCCCAGCCGGAGCAGGGCCGCACACTCATGATGATCGGCTACGCCTATGTCCTGGCGGGCGAGCCGCAGAAGGCTTTGGAGTACTGCGAGAGGGCCATAGGTATAAAGGGGGCCACAGACCCTGAGAGGGGACAGACCTACACCGTGATGGGGATGGCTCAGGACGCGCTCGGCGAGCACGAAAAAGCGGTCGAGTATTTCAACAAGGCACTCGAAATTCAACAGAAGAAAGAAAGCCCCGATCTGAAGGGGCAGGCCATCACGCTCGACAAGCGCGGCGGGACTTACGCTGCGCTGGGGAAGGCCGACAAGGCGCTCGAAGATTTAGAAGGCGCGCTCTCGCTCTGGCAAAAGTTCAAAGATCGGAACGGCGAGGCCATCACGCGTTTTCAACTGGCACGCGTCGAGCGCGACCGCCGTAACCTGAACGCGGCGCTCAGTCATGCCGAGGCCGCCATCAAGCTCGTCGAGCCGCTGCGCGCCAACGTCACGAGCCAGCAACTCCGCGCGTCGTACTTCGCCTCAAAGGTTGATTACTATGAGCTGTACATTGATTTGAACATGCGTGCGCGCGGCGCGGGCGACGACGCGGCGCGGACGACCATTGCGTTCGAGGCGAGCGAACGCGCGCGCGCACGCGGCCTGCTCGACATTCTTTCGGACGCGGGCGTGGAGGCGGGCGCGCTGACCGACCCGGCGCTCGCGGCGCTCGTGAAAAAACGCCGGCGTCTGCAACGCACGACTCTCATCAAGTCAGCGCAGCAATCGCAGTTGCTGCGGAGGAAACCGAGCGCTGAGGACACTGCGGCCCTCGGGCGCGAACTCGCGGCCCTCAGCGCGGAGCAGGAACGCGTCGAAGCGCAAATAAGAAGTCAGTACCCGCGCTACGCCGCGCTCATGTCTCCGCAGCCGCTCGCCGCCGCAGAGATTCAGCAGCTCCTGGACGACGACACGCTCCTTCTGGAGTTCACTCTTGGGGAGGATAAGAGCTACGTCTGGGCGCTCACTCCGAAGGGGATCGCGGGCTACGAGTTGCCGCCGCGAGTTGAGATCGAGCGGGCGGCGCGGCGGCTGAAGGAGTTTCTAAGGGCGGGCCAGCCGCTTCCAAACGAAACCGCCGCCCAACGCCGAAGCCGCAGGATCGAAGAAGAGGCGGCTTACTGGCGCGAGGCGACGACGCTCAGCCGGACGCTACTCGGCCCGGTCGCGTCTCACCTTCAGCGTAAACGTCTACTCGTCGTCGCTGACGGCGAGTTACTGTATCTCCCTTTCGGGGCTTTGCCTGATCCCGCGGCGCAACCCGCCGCGGACGCGCTCGCCGGTGCACAGGCAGCGCCCCCCGTCCCGCTCATACAGAATCACGAGGTCGTCAGCCTCCCGTCGGCCTCTGTGCTCTCGTCCATTAGGCGTGTCTCCGGTCGCAAGCCAGCGCCCGAAGTTGTTGCCGTCTTTGCTGACCCTATCTTCGAAAAAAACGATATGCGCATTCAGATCGCGGGCCGTGGTAAGGAACCCTCCACGGTAGAGCGTGCAGGAGACTTGCGGCAGGCTGTGCGCGACACGAGCGATGGCGACGACAAAATGAATCTCCAGCGCCTGCCCTCAACTGAACGGGAAGCACGTGATATTCTGTCGTTCGCGCCCAGCGGCTCCTCGCTGGGAGCCCTCGGCTTTCAGGCCAATCGCAGAAACGCTACCGACGCGCGACTGAGTCAGTATCGCATCGTGCATTTCGCCACGCACGGCATGCTCAATGAGAAGAACCCTGAACTTTCAGGCATCGTATTGTCTCTTTATGACGAGCAGGGGCGCTTCCACGAGGAAGGGTTCCTGCGCCTGAGCGACATCTACGAGTTGAGTCTGCCGGTCGAACTGGTCGTCCTCAGCGCATGCCGCACAGGGTTGGGCAAGCGCGTCAGGGGCGAGGGGATGATTGGGCTGACGCGCGGCTTTATGTACGCCGGGGCGGCGCGCGTTGTCGCAAGCCTGTGGAAGGTTGACGACGCGGCCACCGCTGAGCTGATGAAGCGTTTCTACAAAGCGATGTTGAAGGACGAAATGACGCCCGCCGCTGCGCTCAGGTCGGCGCAGGTCTCCATGTGGGAGCAACCGCGCTGGCGCAGCCCCTATTACTGGTCAGGGTTTGTTCTTCAGGGCGAGTGGCGGTGACGCGCGTGGCGCGACGCGTCTTCCGTACGATTCAATTTCATCGGAGCCTAAAGATTGAAGGGAACCGCACAAAGAGAATGGGTCCTGTCTCAAGAAAGTTTCGACGAGCTGCTCGACTGGCTCCACGCCGACCGTGAGCAGGCCGGAAAGATATACGAGGAGATTCGTTACAGGCTCATTAAAATCTTCCTCTATCGGGGGAGCACAATCGCGGAAGACCTGGCCGATGAGACTATCAATCGTGTCGCCAGAAAGGTCCGCGAGATCAGGAGCACTTACGTCGGAAATCCCACCCTCTACTTTCACGGCGTCGCCCGCTACGTCTATCTCGAACACATCAAGCAAACGCCCGAACCGCTGCCGCACGTGTTGGTCAACCCGCCGGATGAGCCGGACGAGTCAGAACTCGAACACAGGTGTCTTGAGCAGTGCATGGGACACCTGACGCCCCACAACCGCGAACTGGTTTTGGAATACTTCCAGGATGACAAGCGAGCCAAGATCGAGCACCGGAAAGAACTGACGCAAAGATTCGGGATTAGCCTAAATGCTCTGAGAATACGCGCCCACCGCGTCTGCGCGAGTCTTAAGAAGTGTATGCGCGAATGCCTTGAGACGGCCCGGACATGAAATGAATTGGCTTTTATTCTAATATCTTGTTGGAAGCAGTTCTTCTGGAAGGCGGCGGCAGGTGAACCAGCAAACAGAAAACCCCGACTTGATTAGAAAGTATCTGCTGGGGGAACTGTCCGAGGAGCAGCAGGGACAGATTGAGCAACGCCTGCTCGCTGACAAGGATTACTTTGAGCAGGTGCAGATCGCCGAGGACGAGTTGATCTATGACTTCGTCTGTGAGGAGCTGCCCGATCAGGACAAACTGAGTTTCAAGCAGCACGTCATGTCCGTCCCGGAGCGACGGCAAGATGTGAAATTCGCCAGGGCGCTCAGAAAGTACGTCAAAGAAAACGCGCCCCGCCCGGCCGTGACCGGGACTCGCGCTTCGTGGCTGGAACCTTTCGCGGCCTTCTTCCGTCGGCCACTCGTCGGATTCTCCCTCGCGACG
>DATFCB010000014.1:0-4391 GCA_035253525.1 Pyrinomonadaceae bacterium
CGGACGATACCGTCGTGAACAACGCCGTCGAGCCCTACGAGACCGCGCCCGCCGAGGCGATTCATTTGAGGTATCCAGACGGGCGGCACGACGCCGAAGCTCTGGCCGTGAATCCAATCAGCGGCGACCTGTACGTGATTACGAAGACCAGAAACCCTTCGACGGGCGCGGGCGTGTACAAACTCGCCGCACCGTTTTCCTCGACCGTTGTCAACAGGCTCGAAAAAATCGGCGAGGTCCGCGTCCCCAGCCTGTTTCCGGGCATGCTCACGGGCGCGGACATCTCCCCGGACGGACGGCGCGTCGTCCTCTGCGATTACTTCAACGCTTACGAACTCGTCCCGGCCGAGAAGTCGTCCGGCGGCTTTGACGAACTCTGGAACCAGAAGGCCGCGGTCGTCAAACTGGGCCAGCGCAGACAGGGCGAGGCCATCTGCTACAGCCTCGACGGACAGTCAATACTCGCGACCAGCGAGGGACGCCCCGCGGAGGTCGTCGAAGTGCAGAGAACGAAGCGATAGACGATTTCGGAATGAGAATATCTTAATCTGGAGGAGACGATATTGGCGCATAGTCAAGGAGTGTTTCTGAAGGGGCGTCGTGTGTTGTTGTTCGCCGCGTTAACGTTCTATTTTCTAAGCACACCCAGCGCTCATCACCTACAGGCTCAAAGTCCCGAACCCGGTAAAGCCTCGCTGGTGATTCGTTCCGACCAGCCCAAAGGGGTTATCAATCGCAACATCTACGGCCAATTTGCCGAACACCTGGGCCGCTTGATATACGGCGGCCTCTGGGTGGGAGAAGATTCAAGCATCCCGAACACGCGCGGCCTGCGCAATGATGTCGTCGCCGCGCTGAAAGAACTGCGCATCCCAGTCCTGCGCTGGCCCGGCGGGTGCTTCGCAGACGAGTATCACTGGCGCGACGGCATCGGCCCGCGCGCGTCGCGCCCGAGGCGGCCCAACGCGAGCTGGGGCGGCGTTGATACGAACGCCTTCGGTACGCACGAATTCATGGACCTCGCCGAGATGCTCGGGGCCGACGCCTACATCAACGGCAACCTCGGCTCGGGCACGCCGCAGGAGATGATGGAGTGGATCGAATACATGACCTCGGACGCCGACTCCGCGCTGGTCCGCCTGCGCCGCCAGAACGGGCGCGAGAAGCCCTGGAAGGTGCCCTACTTCGCCATCGGCAACGAGACGTGGGGCTGTGGCGGGAACATGAGGCCCGAGTTCTATGCCGACCTGTACCGGCAGTACGCAACCTTCGTCAAGGAACATTCGGGGAATCACATCCAGAAATTGGCAGTCGGGCCGTACGGCGACAACTACAACTGGACGGAAGTACTGATGACGCAGGCCGGGAAGCAGATGGAGGGATTGTCACTGCACTTCTACACGCTGCCGACCGGTGACTGGGGGAAGAAGGGCTCGGCAATCGAGTTCGGGGAGAAGGAGTGGCACGCCACGCTCGCCCGGACGTTGGGCATAGACGAGGTTATCGCGAAGAACGTTGCGATCATGGACAAGCATGACCCGCAGAAGCGCGTGGGGCTGATGGTGGACGAATGGGGCACGTGGTACGACGCAGAGCCGGGTGCCACCGCGCTCTATCAGCAGAACACGCTGCGGGACGCGGTCGTCGCAGGCGTCAACCTGAACATCTTCCACAAACACTCCGACCGCGTGAGGATGACTAACATCGCGCAGATGGTGAACGTCCTACAGGCCATGATCCTGACCGACGAGGGGAAGATGGTTTTGACCCCGACTTACCACGTCTTCAGGATGTACAGGGTGCACCAGGGGGCGACTCTGATTCCGATTGAGTTGAACGCGCCGGAGTATAAGCTGGAGAAGGCGTCTGTGCCCTCGCTGAGCGCCTCGGCTTCGCGCGACAAGGAAGGGAAACTGCACCTGTCGGTCGTCAATCTAGACCCGAATCGGCCGGCAGAGATCACGACGACAATCGCGGGCCAGACTGTCAAGAGCATCACCGGAGAGGTGCTGACGGCCCCCGCGATGAACACCATGAACACGTTCGACCAACCGAACACCATCAAACCGACGCCGTTCAACGGCTACAAGCTGCAAGACTCTAAACTGACCCTGAGCATCCCGCCGAAGTCAGTCGTCGTGCTGGAACTTCAATAACGTCGAGTCTTCCTTTGCGTCTTTGCGCCTTTGCGTGAGGAAATTTTCTCGCAAAGGCGCAAAGACGCAAAGAAGAGCTTGACGCTTTTCTTTTCCGCAATCTAATGCCGGGCTTGCTGGCCCCCGACGCCGACGCGAATCACTGTGAGGGAGTTCGGGGCGAACGTGTATGTAAAGTCGCCTGACGGGACGGCGAGCGGCTTCTCGACGGGTGAGACTTTGGTCGGCTCGTCGAGGCTGTTCTCGGCCTTCAGGTCCGGGGCCGTGAGGACGTAGACCTTGCCCTGCTTGCCGAGTCTTCTTGCGCCCGCGAGGCTGATGCGGACTTCGCTTTGCGTCGGCGCGGTGTTGACCACCTTCAAGACCACCTCGTTCGTGGGAGCGTCGAACGACGCGCTGGTGAAGAGATTGCTCTGGCCGTTCTTCTCCGAGCCGTCGAGCAGCACCGGCAGGATTTGCGTCCCCTTGTGGACGCTGAAGGTTTTCTGGACATAGTAGTTGGGCGTCCCGTAAGAGCGCAGGTTGTCGAACCAGATCATGTTGGGCGTCCACTGCCACGCCTCGACGTGGCCGAAGAGCGGCGCATAAGAAGACATGTGCACCACGTCCGCGTTGCGCTCTATCCCTGTGATGAAGGCCGCCTCGGACACGGCCGTCTCCCAGTTGTTCTTATTGTCCGGGCTCGCAATGCCTACGCTCTGCGCCGCGTACTCGCCCGCGAAGACCTTCGGCCCTGTGCGCGGGTAGTTGTCGTAGCGCCCCACGTTGTCGCGGAACCACTTCGGGGCCATGTAAAAATGCTCGTCCACGAGGTCGGCCTTCAACTCCCTCATCTTGCCCCACAGGAAATGGAACCTCTCGTCGTCCGGGCTTGGTCCCGCCGCGCCGACAAGCTGTATCTCCGGGTGCTTCGCCTTGAGCGCTCTGGCGAACTCGCGGTAACGCTCGACGTACTGCGGCCCCCACTGTTCGTTGCCGACGCCGATCATCTTCAGATTAAAAGGCGCGGGGTGGCCCATCGCCGCGCGCTTCTTGCCCCAGGGCGTCGTGACGGCCCCGTTGGCGAACTCTATCAGGTCGAGCGCGTCCTGTATGTATGTGTCCAGGTCTTCCAGGGGAGCCAACTCGCCCGAGTTGAACTGGCACGCCATCCCGCAGTTCATAATCGGCAGCGGCTCCGCCCCTATGTCTTCCGAGAGCTGAAAATATTCGTAGTAGCCGAGGCCGAATGACTGGTAGTAGTCGGGCGTGGGCCGCCAGTTGAATTCCGTGTTCCAGCGGTTGACGATGAGCTTGCGGTCTTCCGGCTCGCCGATGGTCGTCTTCCACTGGTAACGCTGCTCCAGATACCTCCCCTCGACGATGCAGCCGCCGGGGAAGCGCAGGAAGCCGGGCTTCATCTCCTTGAGCAGCTTGACGAGGTCCGCGCGCAATCCGTTCTCGCGGTTGCCCCACGTCTCCTTCGGGAAGAGCGAGACCATGTCCACGTCAAGCGCGCCCGTCCCGTCGAGCAAAATGTTGACGCGCGCCTTCGGGTTGGTTTCAGTCGCGCGGACAGTCGCGGTGTATTTCTTCCAGTCCGAAGTAAAGTCCGAGACTTTGGCTGTGCCAATTTGGCGACCCTGCGCGTCCTCTATCTCGACGCGCAAAGCGGCGGGCGTGCCCTCCACGCGACGCGCCGTGACGGAGAAAATGTATTCAGCGCCCTTCTCGACGCCGACCCCGCGGAAGCCCTCGTTCGAGACGCCGAAGCCCTCGCCGGGCGTCTCGGCCTTGAGGCGCAGGTAATGAGAGTTGGGCGCGTCGCTCGCGGTCGTCAGGTCGTAGACCTGTAGCGCGCCTTTGGAGCCGCCGCGCTCGATTGGCTTCCAGCCCATCATCGGGTTAGGGAACTCGAACGAGCGATTCTTCACGCGCTCAGGGTAGAGGCCGCCGTCCGCGCCGAAGTTGATGTCCTCGAAGAAGAGGCCGAAAAGCGTCTTCGGGATCGCGCCGCCGGGGCGGTCCACCTGCACGGTGATGGTGCGCGTCTGCGCGAAACTTATCTGCGCCTGAAAAAGGACGAGGCAGAGCGCGCAAAGAGACGCGACGAGCCGTACCGAAAAAGCTTGTTGATGTCTGGGTGCTTTCATCACTAAATACTCCCTAAGAGAAGTGATAAGTGATGAGTGATAAGTGATAAGTTAAAAACCTTCTTTCTTTTACTCATCACTTATCACTCATCACTTATCACTG
>DATFCB010000015.1:0-2011 GCA_035253525.1 Pyrinomonadaceae bacterium
TGTGTGCCAAAACCGAGGGCGTACTCGCAGGCCATCTCTTCAACGTCAAATCGCAGCGCGACCTCGACCCAGCCCTCCGGGTCAGCATCGCCCACCTCCTCGACGCGCGCGAAGCGGCCTGCGAGGCGCAGGCGCTCGACCACACCTTGGCGCACGCGCGCGCGCACGCGGTAGCGCGGCAAGTTAGCGCGAAACCGTTCGGACGACTCCTCCCAGAAAGCGGCCAAATCGAAACCGGGCGGACGAACGACCGGCGAGTCAAGTATCTCCGCGCGCTCTATGCGTGAGACGCGGTAGCTGCGCACTTCTCCTTCGACGGCCGCGACCACGTACCAGACGCTCCCCTTGGCGACGAGCCCGAGCGGGTCAACCAAACGCTCGCTCGTCCCGCACTCGCCGCGCCCGTAGTTCATGCGCACCCTGCGCTCCTGCCAGATGGCGTCCTGAAGCGTGTGCAGCAGTGGCACAGTTTCTTCGGCGCGGTTCCAGCCGGTCACGTCCACGTAGATGCGCTGACGCGCGTACTCGGCCCCGCGCCGGTGCAAAGGAGGGAGCGCCGCCAGCAGTTTCAGCAGCGCGCCTTCGGACGCCTTCTCCAGGTTGAGGTCCGCGAGCAGCCGCGACGGTTGTGTGACGAAGAGCGACTGAATCTCTGCCTCGTTGAGACCGGTCAGGTTCGTGCGGTACTCGCCGAGCAGCGACCACCCACCGCCCGTGCCGCGCTCGGCGACGACAGGTATGCCCGCGCCGCTCAACGCGTCCATGTCGCGGTGAATGGTGCGCTCGGAGACCTCCAGCCGCCGGGCCAGGTCGCGGGCCGTCAACTGCCTGTAAGACTGCAACAGCAGCACGATGGAGAAGAGTCTGTCCGCGCGCATCTCAACACTCCTTTCGACGAACGCCAGCGATTTTATCTCACAAATATGACAGAGGGTGTCATCTATCGTCACGTATCTTCAAAGTTATCGTGAGACGGCGACTCAGACTCAACCCCTTAGCGTCTTTGCGGCTTGGCGTGAGTGATTTGGGTTTTCTCTCGCTGGAGGCGCAAAGACGCTAAGAAATGCTCTCTCTTACGAAAGGAGAATTGAAGATGCGGAAGGTGACGTTCGGCGGGGCAAACAGCCTGGATAACTACATCGCGCGAAAGGACGACTCGGTTGACTGGCTGATGTGGGGCAAGGAGGCGGCCGCGTACATGAAAGATTATTGGAAGACGATTGACACGGTGCTGATGGGTCGCAAGACTTACGAGGTCAGTCTCAAGCTTAGCGAAGGGCAGAGCAACCCTTATCCGGGGGTGAAGACTTACGTCTTCTCGCGCACGCTGAAAGAGATCGCGGACAAGTCGGTCGAACTCGTCAAGGAAGACGCCGCCGGCTTCGTCCGCAAGTTGAAGAAGCAGGAGGGCAAAGACATATGCGTGATGGGTGGCGGCGATTTCGCCAAAACGCTTTTCGAGGCCGGGCTGATTGACGAGATCGGCTTTAACATTCACCCGGTCCTGCTCGGCTCGGGCATCCCCCTCTTCCTCGAAATGAAACAGCAGATCAATCTTGAACTGCTCGAATGCAAGCCCTTCAAGAACGGCTGCGTACTCGTCACCTACCGGGTGAAAAATAAGCGGGGCGCGAAATGAGACTCGGTCATCATTCGCCCGGATAGGCGGCGACGACTTCGAGCATGACGAGCGCGCCCGCGGGCAAGGCGGCTGCGGCGAACGCCGTGCGCGCCGGCAGCGGGGTGACGCCGATGGCCGGGAGCCAGGCGGAGTAAATCTGGTCCACGGCTTTGAAGTCCTTGATGTCGGCCAGCATCAGCGTGACCTTGACGATGTCGGCCGGCGTGCACCCCGCGGCGTTCAGGATAGCGTCAATGTTGGAGAGCATCCGCCGCGTCTGTGCTTCAAGCCCCTCTTCCAGTTTGCCCGTGGCGGGGTCGCGCCCGGTCTGGCCCATCACGAAAACGAGGTCGCCCGTGCGGATGGCCTGCGAGTAAGTGCCGAGCGCGG
>DATFCB010000016.1:0-13737 GCA_035253525.1 Pyrinomonadaceae bacterium
GCCTCGTCCTGCTCGCGCAGTTGCTGCTCAAACTCGCCGTAGGTCGGGTCAACCGAGACGCCCGACGTGAAGATGTCCACCTCGGTCTCGATGCGGACGGGCGCGAGCGTCGAGTAGCGGCTGTCGTTGATGTAGTCAATCGCGGCGGCCAGGACTTCGTGTTCCAGTTCCTTGATGATTTCGGGCGGAGCCTCGGCGTGGCGGCCCCACTCGACCTTGAGCTTGAGGAGGTGCGGCACGATGCGCACCCCGCGCTCGTCCGTGCGTGCGCGCTCGTCCAGGAGCCGCTTCATGCGCTCGATGAGCGCGGTCGTCGTCAGCCCGCTCTGCGAAGTCGTCGCGCCGCGCCCCAGCCCGCGGTCCACGGCCGCGCCGAAACCCTCGAAGACGCGCTTGAGCAATCGCTCCGGCAACGCCTCTTCGCGCTTGTGTTCTGATTTCTGCTCCGGCTCTTTCTTCATAAGAGGCTCAATGGTTTTGACGCCCTGGGCGAAAAGCGTCCCGCCGCCACCGGGAACGCCAAACTATAACTCGAAAGGGAGAGAAGCGAATTTATTAACTGAATCCGCGCCATTCTAGCAGAAAAAGTGGTCAGTAGTCAGTGGTCAATGGTCAGTTAAAAACAGGCGACGAGCGGCGGCTGAGTCTTTGCTTTTAACTGACCACCGACTACCGACCACTGACCACTGCCCTTTGTCTTGCCGCTTCGTAGAGGACGACCGCCGCGGCGACGGCGACGTTGAGACTTTCGACCGGCGGGCGCATAGGGATTCTGAGGGCTTCGTCCGCTGCGGCCACCTCTGCGGGCGCGAGCCCGGCGGCTTCCTCGCCGAGGATTAAAGCCGCCGGGACAGTCCAGTCAATCTCCGTGTGCGCTCTCTCCGCGTGCAGGTCCGTGCAGACCGTCTTAACATTGTGCCCCACGCACCATTCGACGGCCTCTTGAAATCGTGCGCCAATCCAGAGCGGCAGGCGCAGGGAGGAACCCATCGCGCCGCGCAGCGCCTTCGGCGAAAAGATGTCTGCCGAACCTTCGGTCAGGACGGCGGCCGCCGCGCCCGCTGCCTCGGCCGCGCGCAGGACGGCCCCCGCGTTCGACGGGTTATTGACGCGGTGCAGGATGACGATTAAAGGAGCTGCGGCCGTGATTTTTAGAAGCGTGCCCGGGCCTGTGTACGGTCTGGCCGCGAGCATGACGATGCCCTGCGGAGTCTTCGTGTCCGAGAGGGATGAGAAGACCGCTTCGTTGACGAGCGCGGCGCGACCGCCCTTGGTCCTTATGGCGTCAAGCAGCCGTGAGCCGCGCTCGTCCTGCGCGATTCTCTCCGTGTGTATAACTTCGCGGATGCCGTCTGCGCCGAGAGCCTGCAACGCTTCTTCACAGAGCCGCAGACCCTCGACGAAGATTTGCTCGCGGACACGGCCGCCGCGCACGGCGCGCGCGTGTTTGACGAGCGCGTTGTCCCGGCTGGTAATGATTTGCTCGCTCATCGGCCGCCGGCCCTTTCGTCTTCCAACTCAACCTCCGCCCAGACGGGCCAGTGGTCGGAAACCCCCAGGCGTCTAGCCACGCCGTATTTTTTAACCCTCGCGCCGCGCACGAAAATCCAGTCCGTGTGAAGCCGTATCAACCCGGCGCGCCACGTCGCCGTGCCCGTCGAAAACGGCGTCGTGAAGCCGTGTGCTTCGAGCAGGCGGCGCATCTCAAGACAAGAGCGTTTCGAGAGCGTGTTGAAGTCTCCGAGCAGGACGACCGGGCCGGAAAGTTTTTGGGCCTTTTCGAGAATGGCGGCGTGCTGTTTGAGTTGCCCCGCGACGGAGGCGTGCGGGTCTACGTGCGAGTTGAAGAGGTGCAGGCGATTGCCCCCGCTCTCGACGGTCGCGCAGAGCGCGAGCCTCGGCCGCCACGCGCACTCGTCCCACGGCAACTCGACGCGCTCGACGTTGCGGAAAGGCAGGCGGCTCAAGACCGCTATCCCTGTGTCGCCCGCGTCCCGTTGGGCGATGTGCTCTTCAAAGTCCAGATACCATTGTTTGGATTTCGGCTCCTCGCCGCTCGGGCGTGTGGACGCGGCGCGGGCGTAACGCATCCGAAGCTCCTGTGCCAATTCGCGCGCGACATCGTGGCGGCCGGCGCGGGCCGTCCACTTGTCCGCCTCCTGCAATGCTACAATGTCGGCCGGCGGCAGGAGCCTCCCGTCGGAGAGCGCGAGCGCGGCGCGGCTGAGGTGACGCGCGACGAGGCGCGGGCGGCGTTTGGGCCAGGACAGTCCGATGCGGCGGCCCAGGCTACCCGTGATTAAGAAAGAGCCGACCGCGTAGCGTATGTTGAAGGAGGCGACGACGAGCGCCTTTCGCGGCGCGCTCTCGGCCCCGCCGGGCGCGTGGAAGTCGCCCACCTCGATTCCGTCCCGCGAAGTCTCGAAAACGTGCGCGCGCTCTTTCGCAGTCATCATTAAAGCTCATCTTTATACGCGGGGCGCGGGCGTGTAAAGGCGCGGTGAAGAGGTGTGGGAAGAGGACTACTGATGGGCAAGCCTGTGATAGCCGCCGTGGACGACATGTTCTTCGCCTCGAAGATTCGCGCCGTCGCGGAGCACCTGGGGTTGACGGTGCGCTTCGTGCGGAGCGCCGCGGAGGCCGTCGCCGCCGCGCGTGAGACGGACGCCGCGCTCGTCGTCGCGGATTTGCACTCTCAACGGTGCGACCCGTTCGCCCTCGCGGAGATGTTGAAAGCGGACGAGACTCTGCGCGCCGTCCCGCTCGTCGGCTTCTTCTCCCACGTCGAGACGGCCTTGCAGCAGCGGGCCGCCGAAGCGGGCTTCGACCGCGTCATGCCGCGCTCCGCCTTCAGCAAAAACCTGCCGGAAATTCTTCAGAACGCGGATTAGAAAGGCAAGCGTCAAGCTTTTCTTAGCGTCTTTGCGCCTTCGCGTGAAAAATAAAAACTACTCACGCAAAAACGCTAAGGCGCTAAGGGGTTGAGCTTCAAAAATAAGTGATCGTCCGATAGGTTGCTTTTGACGCCTTCATGGAAAACTTGTTCTCCCTCTCGCCTTCCGACATGATTCTCTTCGTCCAGTTCCCGCGGGAGTCGAACTCTACATACTGGTAGGTCTCTTTCGACTCGACGGAATCCTTCTCCGTGTCGTAGATCAACTGCTCTACCTCATTGCCTTTGTCGTCGAGGGTGTACACGTACTTCTGGTTGAGGTCGCCGTTTGCGCCGTAGGCCAACTCCTCCCGCCGGTTGCCTTTGAACTTGTACACGTACCGCATCCACAACGAGCCGTTGCTCTGATACCAGGACTCTTCGGTCACCCTCCCCTGGTCGTCGTACTTGTACTTGAACTTATAAGTGTATCGTGGGTCGGCGGGTTGCATGGATTTGTTGGCACCGACGGGCGCGTCGGTGATGAAGACATTCGGGCTCTCAACGTCTTCGGAGAAGGAGATTTTGTCTCCGTTCAGGCGACCGTATTTAGTAGAGTCAAACAAGCTCCCCTCTACATAGATTTTCCGGTGAACGAGGTTTCCCTCCGCATCGTATATCGTCTCACTTCCCGGCCTGCGTTCGGATTCGCTCAACTTGCCGGAGGACTCCGTCAGCGTCGCCTCCTGCGCGACCACCGTTTTGACCGGACCTTTGAGCTTGTCAAACTCCCTGTCCGTCTGCCTTTTTTGGGCGGGCGTCACCGCAACAAATAACAGCACCGAAATAAACGCCCATATCAATCGTTTCATCAGCATCTTCCTCCCTGGCTCTATTCGTCTCATTGTCGCGGGAAATCTGTCAACGCGCGCCCGCGCGTCCGCTCATTCCGGCTCGACGATCAGTTTGCCGCGCATCATGCTCATGCCGCACATGAAGGTGAACTCGCCGGCGCGGTCGGGCGTGAACTCGATTGACGTGGTCTTAAACGGCGGCAGGTGACGGCTGATGCCGAAGTCCTGGAAGATGACCTGCTCGCTGCACGAGGCCGTCTCGTCGCGGTAGAAGTTGAGCCGGACGGGGACGTGCTCGCGGACGACGACCACGTCCGGCGAGTAGCCGCCCTTGACGGTGATCTTAATCTCCTGCACGCCGCCCGCGCCCGCGGAGGCGGCGACGCGTTCACGCTCGCCGAAGAAGTACCAGAGGACGAACGCGACCGCGATTGCCCCGCCGAGAAGGACGCCGATCTCCGTGGAATCCATCAGGAGCGCTCCTTCAAAGCGGGCGGGCGAAAGCGGCGCAGGCGCAGGCTATTGGCGACGACTGAAACGCTCGACAAAGACATCGCCGCGCTCGCGATGATCGGCGAGAGCAGCCAGCCCGTGAAAGGATAGAGCGCGCCTGCCGCTACGGGGATGCCTATGACGTTGTAGATGAACGCCCAGAAGAGGTTCTGTTTGATGGTGCGAATCGTAGCATGCGAGAGCGCGACGGCCGTCACCACGCCGCGCAGGTCGCTCTTGATGAGCGTGATGTCGGAGGCTTCGATAGCCACGTCAGTTCCCGTGCCGATAGCAATGCCTACGTCGGCCTGTGCGAGCGCGGGCGCGTCGTTAATTCCATCGCCGACCATGCCGACCGTCTTTTTCTCCTCGACCTGAAGCCGCCTGACCTCTCGCGCTTTACCTTCGGGAAGAACCTCCGCCAGCACACGACTGACGCCGACCTCTTTCGCCACGGCTTCAGCCGTGCGGCGGTTGTCGCCGGTGATCATCAAGACTTCCAGGTCCATGCGCCGCATCATCGCGACGGCCTCTTTCGATTCCGGCTTGACGGGGTCGGCGACCGATAGGATTCCCGCCAGACGCCCGTCAATAACCACGTACATGGGCGTCTTGCCTTCCGCGGAGAGCGCCTCCGCGCGCTCCGTAAATTCGTCGAGCGAGACGCCGCGCTCGCGCACCAGTTTCGCGTTGCCGAGCAGCAGTTGATGCCCTTCAACTAACGCCTCAATCCCGTGCCCGGCGATGGCGTTGAAGGCGGACGCTTCGGAGAAGGAGAGTCCGCGCTCGCGCGCCGCACGGACGATGGCCTCGCCGAGCGGGTGCTCGCTTCCCACTTCGGCCGCCGCCGCCAGCCGCAGCAACTCTTCCTCGGAGACGAAGCCCACCGCGACGATGTCAGTCAAAGAGGGCTCGCCGCGCGTAATTGTGCCAGTCTTGTCGAGCACGATTGCGCGCAGTTTGTGCGCCGTCTCCAAAGACTCGCCGCCTTTGATAAGGACGCCGTGCTCCGCGCCTTTGCCGGTCCCGACCATGATGGCCGTCGGCGTCGCCAGGCCCAGCGCGCAAGGGCACGCGATGATGAGCA
The DNA here is from genome assembly GCA_035253525.1 of Pyrinomonadaceae bacterium. Lineage (GTDB taxonomy): Bacteria > Acidobacteriota > Blastocatellia > Pyrinomonadales > Pyrinomonadaceae > QHXM01. Next base: position 5,306 of record DATFCB010000016.1, read on the forward strand.
CCGAGACGGCGTTGACGAGCGCCATCGTGAAACGCGTGTCAACGGGCGCGGCGACGAACCAGACGACGAAGGTGATGATGCTGATGCAGATGACGACAGGGGTGAAGATGCCGCTGATGATATCGGCCGTGCGCGCGATGGGTGCCTTGGAGCCTTGCGCGTCCTGGACGAGCTTGACTATCTGCTGAAGCGCGGTGTCGCGCCCGACCTTCGTCGCCTCGAACCGGAACGAGCCGGTCTTGTTCATGGTCGCGCCGAAGACCACGTCGCCCGCCTTCTTCTCGACGGGCAAGCTCTCGCCCGTCAGCATGGATTCGTCCACAGCCGAACCGCCCGCGACAACCAGGCCGTCAACTGGAATCTTTTCTCCGGGCCGGACGACGACCACGTCTCCGGGCACGACCTCTTCGACCGCTATCTCAAGCTCGCGGCTGCCGCGCACGACGCGCGCAGTCTTCGGCTGCAAGCCCACGAGGCGCGCGATGGCGTCGCCCGTCCTCCCCTTGGCGCGCGATTCGAGAAGTCTGCCAAGGAGAATGAGCGCGATGATGACGCTCGCCGCCTCAAAATAGACGGGCGTCATCTGCGTCGCGCCCATCCCGCTCATACGGGCGTGGTCCGCCGCGCGGCCGTAGAAAAAATCTGGCACAATCGTCGCCGCGACCGAATAAAGATAGGCCGCGCCCGTGCCGACGGCGATGAGCGTGTTCATGTCTGCGGCGCGGTGACGAAAGGCCGCCCACGCGCCGCGATAGAATTGCCAGCCGGAGTAGAAGACGACCGGGGTGGTCAGTGCGAGTTGCAGCCAGTTGACGCCCGCGAAATCAAGGAAGCTGATGCGCCCGTGCGACATCGCGATGACGAGCACGGGGAGCGAGAGCGCCGCCGCAACGAAAAACTTGCGCCGAAGGTCTGTGTATTCGGCTGCACGCGCGGCGCGCTCGGAATCGGCGGCCGCTTCGTCTCCGCCGCTCCCGGAAACTTCGCGCACGCGGTAGCCGAACTCTTCAATCGCGCTGCGTACTGCTCGGACTTCGGTCGCGCCCGGAAGGTATTCAACGCGCACTTCCATCGTGCCCAGGTTGAACGAGGCGCGCGTGACGCCGGGCTGCCGCGCGAGGTGTTTCTCTAATTGCTGGCTTGAGCCGGCGGGCCGCGCCGAATCGTCCACGATGAAGTCGGCGCGCGCAGTGCCGGCCGTGCCGTAGCCCACATCCTTGACGGCCTCGATTAACTGCCCGACGCTCGTCGCCTGCGGGCTGTACTCGACGGTCGCGCGCGAGGTGGCGAAGTTCACTCCCGCGCGCCGCACGCCCGGAGTCTTATTCAGCCGCCGCTCGATACGCCTGGCGCACGCCGCGCAGGTCATCCCCGTGATCGGCAAATCAACGCGCTCGCCCGCCCCATCCGGCGTCATGCGCGTGTGCCGAACGTGCTCCTTCTCAGCAGGGGATTCAGTCATGGATATAAAAAGGGATGAGGGGTGAGGGATGAGGGATGAAGTAAGAACAGTTTTTCTTTGCTTCATCCCTCATCCCTCATCCCTCATCCCTACTTTTTACGCTGACTTGGCGGCCGCCGTGCCCTCTTCGGCCAGGAGGCTCCTGAGCATCCATGCAGTCTTCTCGTGGAACTGCATGCGCTCGGTCAGCAGGTCTGCGGTCGGCGCGTCCGACGCGTCTTCGGCCGTCGTGAAGACGGTGCGCGCCGTGCGGGCGGCCGTTTCGTGGCCCTCGACCAGCAGGCGAACCATGTCCAGGGCAGCCGGGATGCCGTCCTCTTCCTTGATGGAGGTCAGCCGCCCGAACTCTTTGTAGGTCGCCGGGGCGTAGAGGCCGAGTGCGCGTATGCGTTCCGCCAATTCGTCGCTCGCCGTCCACAGCGCGTTGTACTGCTCCTCGAACATGATGTGCAACGTGCGGAACATCGGCCCCGTCACGTTCCAGTGAAAGTTGTGCGTCTTCAGGTAGAGCGTGAAGGTGTCGGCCAGGAGCCGCGACAAGCCTTCGGCAATCTGCTTGCGGTCACCCTCTTCGATGCCGATGTCAATGGGCATCGCCGTTACTTCAGTTCCCGTTTTGTTCGTCATCCTATTCCTCCTCTGCGTTCCTTATCATGATGAGTTATTTGCGCTGACACGCGGCGCAGACGCCGCGCATCACGATCTCGTAGTTCTCCACCTTGTGCCCGCGGCCCAGACGCGGGGCGGGCAACTCGCCGACCGCCTCGAAGGGCACGTCTTCGAGCCGGTCGCAGACGCGGCAGACGAAATGGTGGTGCCGGTCGAGGTTGGCGTCGAAGCGCGCGACGGCGTCGTCCATGTAGACTTCGTGTACGAGGCCGGCGTCGCGGAGCGCGTTCAGGGTGTTGTAAATGGTCGCCCGCGAGGCGCGGGGGAAGCGGCGGTTCAACGCCGCACTGATCTTGTCGGCCGTTGGGTGCTCGCGGCTACGCACCAGAAAGTCGAGCACGGCGAAGCGCTGCGGCGTCAACTTCAACCCCACCTCGCGCATCCGCCCCTCAATCTGTGATCTAATGTCTGTCGCCAAGATGTGTTTAGAATAAGTCTAAATTAGGAACTTGTCAAGCGGGGCAGGCAGGGTCCGGAACGGTACGTGCCCGTGCTTTGAAAGTCATTTTCTGGACTTCGCGGCGAGGCTCAAAGCTGCATAAGTGAGGCCACCGTAAATCGGCACGCCGAGCAGGACGCCGAAGGCGAAGCCGAACAAGTCAATCGGGCTGCCTTCGTGAAGGGGATTGTCCGGGGTATGGATGACCTGCTGCGTGAGGCAGGCTTGCCACGCGAAAGTGCACCCCCACTGGCGCGTTTCGCCCGCGAAGGCGATGATCGTGAGCACAGCCGTGATGAGCACGCCGAAGACGAGCGATAGTACGATGCGTTTCGGCTTCGACATACGCCTCCCACGCTGCGAGCACCTGAGCGAACTACTCTCAGCCGACGGCTGCCGGGGTGATGACCTCGTGGATGGCGCGCACTTCCTGTACGAGTTGTTCGTACTGCTCAAGATTGAGCGCCTGCGCGCCGTCCGAAAGAGCGCGTTCGGGCTGGTCGTGGACTTCGATGATGAGGCCGTCGGAGCCGACGGCGGTGCCGGCGCGGGCGAGCGGGATGACCATGTGGTTCTTGCCGGTCCCGTGCGACGGGTCAACGATGACGGGGAGGTGCGAGACGCGGCGCACGGCAGGGATGGCGGCCAGGTCGAGCGTGTTGCGCGTGTGCTGCGCGAAGGTGCGTATGCCGCGCTCGCAGAGCACGACGTTGTAGTTGCCTTCGGCCATGATGTACTCGGCCGCGAGCAGCCATTCGTCGAGGGTGGCGGCGAGGCCGCGCTTGAGCAGCACGGGGAGATGGGAGCGGCCTGCGCGCCTGAGCAGGGAGAAGTTCTGCATGTTGCGCGCGCCGAGTTGAATCATGTCGCCGTAGCGCTCGACCATGTCCACGCCCGCTTCGTCCAGGGCTTCCGTGACTATCTTCAGGCCGTAAGTCTCGCGGACTTCCGCGAGCATCTTTAACCCCTCTTCGCCGAGACCCTGGAAGGCGTAGGGCGAGGTGCGCGGCTTGAACGCGCCGCCGCGGAAGAAGCGCGCGCCGCTGCGACGCACGGCCTCCGCGATGGCAAAGACCTGCGCGCGGCTCTCGACCGCGCACGGCCCTGCGATGATCGCCAACTCGTCGCCGCCGATTGAAGCGTCGCCGACGCGGACAATCGTCTTCTCCGGCCTGAGGTCGAGCGAGATGAGCTTGTAGGGCTTGCTGACGCGTATGGCCTCGGCCACGCCGGGTAGACTCTCGAAGCGTGAAACGTCAACCGCGCCCTGGTTGCCGGTGATGCCGATGGCGGTGCGCGTCGCGCCCGGCATCGGGTGCGCGCGAAAACCCAGTTCGTTGACAACCGCGACCACCCGCTCGACATCGGCCTCGGTCGCGTCCGTCTTCATAACAATGAGCATGTGTAACTCTCCGAAGTGATAAGTGATGAGTAATAAGTGATAAGACTAAGCACGGGTTTTTACTTATCACTTATCACTCATCACTTATCACTTTATACCTTTAGCATCCGTCAAAAGTACAGCCATCTACATCCGCTCGGGAACGTGTATGCCGAGTGTCGCCAGGGCAGTTGTCAGTTGGCGGCGCGTGATGTCGCAGGCGGCGACGAGCACGGCGCGGCGCGCGGCGTCCTCTTCGGCGATGATGCGGTGGCGGTGGTAGAAGAGGTTGAAGGCGCGCGCCAGGTTGAAAGTGTACTTGGCTAGAAGCGCGGGTTCTGCGGCGGCGACCGCCTGCGCGATTGCCTCGTCGAGCCTCACCGCCAGGGTGACGAGCGACCAGATTTCGTCGCCGCTCTCGCCCGCGAGGACGCGCGTCACCTCGTCGCGATTCTTATTGCTCCCGGCCGCGCGAACCTTTTCGACGGCTTCGGCCAGATCGGTCGCGTCCAGCTTGCGGAAGATGGAGTTGGCGCGCACGGCCGAGTACTGGCAGTAAGGGCCTGTTTCGCCCTCGAACGAGAGCGCCTCTTTGAAGTCGAAGGCGATGACGGAATTGCGCGTGAACTTTAACAGGAAGTAGCGCAGCGCGCCGACGGCAATCGCGTGCGCCGTCTCGCGCCGCTCTCGGTCTGAGACTTCGGGGTGACGCGTCTCGACTTCGCGCAGCGCGTCCGCTTCGAGCCGGTTGATAAGGTCGTCCGCTTTGACGCCCAAGCCTTTACGCCCGCTCATCTCCACGAAGGGGCGCGCGCGGTCTTCGTCCGAGAGTTTAATCCCCAACTCTTCGCAGGCGGCGATGGAGAGCGCGACCATCTCGTAGCCCAGGTGCACGCTCGCCTCTTCGCCGATTTCAGGGGCGACCGCCGCCACGCCGCGCTTGACCACGTCCTGCGTGTAGGACTGGCGCGAGTCAATGACGTTGTAAACGGTCGCGCCCTCGCCGAAGTGCGGCAGCACGTTCTCGCCCGGCTCGCACGTCTCCACCGGCTGCGGCTCGTCGGTCGTCATCCAGGTCAGGTGGCTGTCCGGGTAACTGCGAAAGGGTTTATAGAAAAAGTCCAGATCGAGTTGGCCCAGTTTCCAGAGTTGGTAGGCAATGTCCTTGCCCGTGTAGGTCACTGTGCCGTTGGAGCGGACGATGACCTTGTCCGCCTCGTGCTCGTCGGTGCCCGTGTGCGACTCAAACGGCATGACCCAGCAGCCCTTGTTCTTCCCCTCTGTCTCGAAGTGAATCGCGCCCGTCTCTTTCATCCGCTCGAAGGCGTGGTCCCAGAATTTCAGCCGCAGGATTTCCGACTCGCGCGGGAGCACGTCGTAGCGAATCCCCAGACGCTCCATCGTGTCCAGTATGCACTCGACGTTGCGCGTGGCGACGTAATCGGCCAGAAGCGCGGTCGGGTTGTCGCCCTCTTCAATCAGGTGAAGCGTTTCGGCTCTGAGCTTCAAACGCTCCTTGTTCGGCTCTCCGTCGAGACGGTCGTTGCGGTAGAAGAGGCCGACGCGCGTATACAACTCCCAACAAAAATAATCGAACGGGCGCTCCGGCGGGAGCGAAGCATCCAGGGCTTTGATGTCGTCGAGCGTCATCCGCTCAAGGTGCACGAAGCCGACGACCACGTCCGCGACCTGTACGCCCGTGTTGTCTATATAATTCTGCACCTCCACGCGCTCACCCGCCGCCTGAAGGATACGAACGAACGTGTCACCCAGCACGGCGTTCCGCACATGTCCTATGTGCGCCGCCTTGTTCGGATTGATACTCGTGTGCTCGACCATCCGCTTCGGCCGCGCGTCAGGCGAAGCATTCGTCCCGGAAACTTCCTCTTCCGCCACGAAGCCCGCGAGCAACCCCGCCCGGTCGAAAAAGACATTAAGATAACCCGCCCCGGCGACTTCGACGCGCTCGACACCTTCCACCTCTTCGAGCGCCTTCGCCAACTGCTCCGCAATCACACGCGGCGCACGCTTCTCCCCCGTCGCCTGCTTCACGCGCTTCGCCAGCTCGAACGCCACCGGAAACGCCAAATCCCCCATCTCCGTCCGCGGCGGCACCTCCGCCGCCACCTGCTCAAGCGCCACGCCAAACAATTCAGACGCCGCCCCGCGCACCCGCTCCCGCAAACCATTCTGCAAATTAACCAGGCTCAATCCAGCCATAATCACCAACCCACAGTCCTAAAATTCTCACTCACAGCAAAGCAGGCAGTATAGCCCACCGCTCCCGCGTCTTGCCAATCAGCATTAAAGTTGAAGAAATCTTTTCGACTTCAGTGTATCATTCAGCCCGAAAACCGGAACCAGCCCGCCGCTACTACACCGGCAGCGGGTACTGCCACGAGCCGTTTGCGATTTCGTGAGCCTCATACTCCATTCACAGCCAGCGAGCGGAAGGATTGAATGCTGTCATGCCGAATCAGAAACAAGATGGGCAGCTTAGTGGGCAGCCAGAGCGGGAACTCCCGCTCGGCGTGAAGCTGTTACTTACTCTCGAAGGACATGAAGGTCTTGTCTATAGCGTCGCGTTCGACTCGGTGGGCCGGATACTGGCGAGCGCCAGCGGTGACCAGACGCTCAAGCTCTGGGACGTAGCTAGCGGCGAACTGCTCCGCACCCTCGAAGGGCACAATGACCATGTCATGAGCGTCGCGTTAGACCCTCTGGGTCAAACGCTGGCGAGCGGGAGCGTTGACCATACGGTGAGACTCTGGGACGTAGCCACCGGCAAGCTGCTCCACATCCTTGAAAGGAGCAAGGGCTTTGTCAAAAGCGTCGCCTTCGATCCGGCGGGCCGGATACTGGCGAGCGGGGGCGGCGACCGCATGGTGAAGCTCTGGGACGTAAGTAGCGGCGAACTGCTCCGCACCCTCGAAGGGCACAAGAGATATGTCTCTGGCATAGCGTTCGACTCGGTGGGCCGGATACTGGCGAGCGCCAGCGGTGACCAGACGCTCAAGCTCTGGGACGTAAGTAGCGGCGAACTGCTCCGCACCCTCGAAGGGCACAATGACCATGTCATGAGCGTCGCCTTCGATCCGGCGGGCAGAATACTGGCGAGCGGGAGCGATGACCAGACGGTAAAACTCTGGGACGTAGCCACCGGCAAGCTGCTCCGCACCCTCGAAGGACACACACGCAGGGTGAATGCCGTCACCTTCTCTATGGACGGGCAACTCCTGGCCTCCGAGAGTAGTGATGGAACCTTGCGCCTCTGGAGTTGCGAGACTTGGGAGACGGTCGCCATCATCCCGGAGCCGCCTGAGTCTAATCTGTGGAGATTAGGGCTCGCGTTTCATCCGACATCGCCGCTGCTGGTCACGTCTGGTTCAAAGCCGGATGCGCCGGAGGGGGAGCGATACAGGTTGATTCACTTCTGGGAACTGGACCTCAACGTGCTGTTGGGCAAAGAGCCAGACGTTAGGCCGGCGATGAAGGCGGTGCACCACACCACGGCCAAGATCGTGTTGGTGGGCGACCACAGCGTCGGTAAGTCGGCGTTAGGTTGGCATCTGGCGTATGGCGAGTTCAAAGAACAGGCCGCCACTCACGGTCAACAGTTCTGGGTGCTTCCCCAACTGGGCAAGCTACGCGAAGATGGCACAGAGTGCGAAGCCATCCTCTGGGATTTGGCCGGGCAACCGGATTACCGGCTCATCCATACGTTGTTCCTCGACGATGTGGATTTGGCGCTCATCCTGTTCGATGCCTCCGACATCAGCGATCCGCTACATGGCGTGGAGTTCTGGTTGGAGCAGCTTAAAGCAGGGCGGTTGGCCCCCCGGTCGGAAGCAAATCAAGGGCACAGCGCCTGCCTTAAGATTCTGGTCGGCGCTCGGTCGGACCGCGGCGCGCCCGCGTTGACGGTTGAGGAATTGGAAGCCTTTTGTCGTCAGCGCGGCATCAGCGGCTATCTCGGCACGAGCGCTAAAGCCGGGTGGGGGTTGGCTGAACTGATTCGGCGCATGAAAGAGTTGATTGTCTGGGAGGACAAGCCGGCCACAGTTACCACCGTCACCTTCAAGCGCATCAAGGACTACGTGCTGAAGCTCAAGGAGAATCTTCAAGATCAGCGGATGGTCGCGAGCCTGCCGGAACTGCGGGAGCCGCTTGAGCGGACGGACGCTACCTGGGAATTCACAGACGAGGAGATCATGACGGCGGTCGGCCACCTGGAGAATTACGGTTACGTTAAGCGGCTGCGCACGTCGAAGGGTGAGGAGCGTATCCTGCTCGCGCCGGAGATACTCAACAACTTAGCGTCGTCGTTCGTCCTGGAAGCGCGGCATAATCCTAAGGGCTTAGGCTCGCTGGAAGAGAAGCGCTTGCTGGCAGGCGAGTATCAGTTTCACGAAGGCGAGTATCAGTTCCGCGAGTTGAAGAAGCTGTCCAAAGAGGAGCGCGATGTCTTGCTCGATTCGGCC
>DATFCB010000017.1:0-5297 GCA_035253525.1 Pyrinomonadaceae bacterium
CGTAGAGGAGAAAGACAAGGTGCCGGATTCTGAGCTGTGTGAACATGTGCTTCATTTACTCCGCCGCGCTGGATTTGTCTTTGCCTTTTGTGTGAGCCGCACGCCTCTTCCAGGCGCGCAGGTCGCGTCGCCCGCCCCGCCTTTCAAGCGCCGGGCCGCTGAACGTCTACGCATGACAGAAATCCCCCCTGACTAACGCGTCAAATCTTAAGCTTAGAGAACTGCCGCGAGACTCGTTCAGCTAAAAGGGCGGTTCGACATCTCCAGGTCTGCCCGGCCCCGCGGGTCAGTCTTGAAGACGGCGACCTGCTGCCCGTCTACGAACAGGCTGAAGCTCGCACCGGGAGCTAGATTGTGAACCTCCACATCCAGCTCCTTGCCCACGCTGCCGTCTTTCTTCTTAGAGACTTCAAACTCAGACTCGCCTGCGGCGTCCGCGTCAACGCCCGTCGCGGCCAGAGTCGCGTTCCCCTCAGAATCGCCGTTGGGCTTTGTCCTCACAGTAAAACTGCCGCTCAAGACGATTTGCCCGCCCGCGTCCTTGACCTCAATTAGCCTGACGGCCGCAAGGTCGTCCAGAGACTGCGGGAGCGGCTGTTCGACTTGACGGCTCTCGCCCATCACAGCCCACACGGCCGCGCACCCCAGCAGAAACATGCCGACGAGCGGCAGCATCATTTTCAACTTGTAACTCATACGACTTTCACCCCTTAAAAACATACCTCTCATGCAAACGCAGCTTAACACAGCCTCGGTAAACGGAAGGTAAACGTCTAAACTGTAAGGCTAAAGTCAGTTACGGGAGCGAATGGGGAGCCGGGCGATGAAGGTCGCGCCGGTGCCGTCCGAGTCGAGCAGCTCAAGGTCGCCGTCGTGAGCCTGGGCAATCCAGCGGGCGATGGCGAGGCCGAGGCCCGCGCCGCCGTCTTCGGCCCGCGAGCGTGCCTTGTCGGCGCGATAAAACCGCTCGAAGAGGTGTTCGCGCGCCTCGGCCGTGATGCCTGGCCCTGTGTCCGAGACCGAGAGCAGAAACTCACTCCCGCGCCGTTCAAGCCCCAGGCGGACGCTGCCCCCTGTGGGCGTGAACTTCACGGCGTTGTCCACCAGGTTCAAGATCATCCGCCGCAGCAGGTCTTCGTCGCCGTGGAAGGCGGCCTCCGGCACGTTTGAAAGTTTGACGGTCACGCCCTTCCCGGAAGCGAGCATCTCCCCGGCCCGCGCCACCTCCCTGAGCAGGTCGTTCAGGTAGAGCGTCTGCTTGCGTAGCGGGTAGCGGCCCGCGTCGGCGCGCGCCAGAGTGAACATGTCTTTCACAATGCGCGAAAGCCGCCGGGTCTGCTCGGCCACCATCTGAAGCGCCTCGCGGTACTCCGCTTCCTCCCTGTGCCCTTTCTTCAGTGTCACGTCGGCGGCCGTGCTCATCACAGACAGGGGCGTGCGCAGCTCGTGTGAGGCGTCGGCCATGAACCGCCGCTGCTCGCCGAAGGCCCCGTCGAGGCGCGCGAGCAGTTCGTTGAAAGTTGTGGCGAGTTGGCCCAGTTCGTCGCGCGGGTCTGCGACGGGAAGTTGCCGGTCAAGATTGCCGGCCCCAATCTGGCGCGCGCTCTTTGCCATGGCGGCCACGGGTGCGAGTCCCTGGCGGGCCAGGAACCAGCCGCCGAGGCCGGCCAGGAGCAGCGCCGCCGGCGTCGCGAAGTAGAGAATTTCCCGGAGCGACTCCAACTCGTCTTCAACCGCTTCGAGCGGCTGGCTGGTGAGGATGATGTAAGGAGTGTCGGCCGGGGGTATCCGCACCCTACGCACCGCGAGGCGGTGGCGGTCGTCCGCCTTCGACTCCCCCGCGACCGTGTACAGGTAGACCTCGTCGGCCGGTATCGCCCCGAGGTCAGGCAAGCGTATGTGCAGACCCTCTTCGTAAGGATGCTCGGCAAGCAGACGCCCTTCGCCATCGAAGATCATCATCGCCTGCTGCGGGTGGGAGAGTTCGGCCGCCGTGCTTTGCGCGGCGCTCTGTATGGACTGGCCTTCCTGCGCGTCGTGTGTGAGCGAGGTGATAGAGATTTCGAGGGTCGAGCGCAGCGCCTCGTCCACGCGCCTGTAGAGAGCGCGCGACAGCATGACGTAGACGGCGACTCCGAACGCGACGAGTATCAGCGCGAGCACGCTCACGTACCAGAGCGTCAGTCGCCCCCTGACCGTATTAATCATCGGCCCCAGCCCCCTTCGCCGTCAGCACGTAGCCCTCGCCGCGCCGCGTGCGTATCAGCTTCACGGGGCGGCCTTCATCAACCTTGCGGCGCAGGCGCTGGATGAAGACCTCTATGACCTTGGAGAAGGGGTCGTAGGAATTGTCCCAGACGTGCTCGGCAATGTCGGCGCGGCCGACCACCTCGCCTGCGCGCCGCGCTAGATATTCAAGCAGCGCATACTCCTTGGCCGTGAGGTCAATGTCTTTGCCGCCGCGCCACGCGAGCCGCGCACGCGTGTCAATTGACAGGTCCGCGACGTTGATAACGTCCGGGTACAGGGCCGGCTTTCGACGGAGCAGGGCGCGCACGCGCGCGAGCAATTCTTCAAAGTCGAAGGGCTTCGACAGGTAATCGTCGGCCCCCGAGTCGAGTCCGACGATTCTGTCTTCGACCGCGTCGCGGGCCGTGAGCATCAGGACGGGCACGGCCGAATCCGCCGCGCGCAATTCCCGGCAGACCGCGAAGCCATCCTTGCCCGGCAGCATAACGTCCAGAATAATGAGGTCGTAGTCGTTGAGGTACGCCTGCTCCAGCGCCTTCTCGCCGTCACCCGCAATGTCCACGGCGTAAGCCTCTTCGCGCAAGCCCTTGGCGAGCATCACGGCCGCGTTCGGTTCGTCCTCGACCAGCAAAATTCGCACGCATCATCTCCTTCAGTCATAGCGCCGCGCCGTGGCGAGCCTGTGGCTTCCTTTATGCCGCCCGTCGTTGAAACGGGCCGCCTCGCATTTTGCTTTCGACCTTCGACTTGCGTCAACGCCGCTGTTTGTCTTCCGGCGCAGCGGCACATCGTTCAACATCACCCGCACGCCCTTACCTTCTTGCCTCTGATGCCCTAACCGGCTTAAGGTGTTAGGTAGTTTTGGACACCGTCTATAAGCAATCCCGACAATTTTCATAACCAATCAACCCGGCGGCGACCGTCGCCCCAGGTGGGATAAAATGAGAGAGAAAAAGCCGGACCCCGCATTCGAGAAAGACCAGGTTTTTTTGACCGCCGTCCTTGAGCAGGTCGAGGACGCCATCGTCGCCTGCAACTCCGAAGGGGTACTCACCCTTTTCAACCGGGCCGCGCGCGAAGTCCACGGTTTGCCGGAGGAGCCGATTCCCGCCGAGGAGTGGGCCGAGTATTACGACCTTTATTTACCGGATGGCGAGACGCGAATGAAGATGGAGGAGGTTCCGCTTTTCCGGGGTCTGAAGGGCGAGTGTATCAGGGACGTAGAGATTGTCATCGCGCCGAAGGGGGGATCGCCCCGCACGTTGTTAGCCAGCGCGCGGCCACTCATCGGCCCGCAAGGGGAGAAGCTGGGGGCCATCGCCGTCATGCACGACATCACCGAGCGCAAGCTCGCGCAGGAAACTCTCCGCCGCGAAAGCAGCCTGCTCCAAGCGCTGATGGACAACATCCCCGACGCGATCTACTTCAAGGACACAGAGAGCCGCTTCATACGCGTGAACCCGCACGCTCCTTATCGCGGCAACAAGAACCCCGCAGACGTGATCGGCAAGACAGACTTTGATTTCTTCGTCGAGGAGCACGCGCGCGCCGCCTACGAAGACGAGCAGCGCATCATGCTCACCGGGGAGCCTATGCTCGACAAGGTCGAATTGGAAACCTATCAGGACGGGTCCGTCACGTGGCTCTCGACCACGAAGGTTCCCGTCTTCGACGAGGAAGGAAAGGTAACGGGGCTGGTCGGCATCTCGCGCGACATCACCGAGCGCAAGCGGGCCGAGGAGGAGCGCCTGCGACTCGTCCGCGAGCAAGCGGCGCGCGAGGAGGCGGAAGCGGCCAACCGCTCCAAGGACGAATTTCTGGCCGTGCTCTCGCACGAGTTGCGCACACCCCTGACGGCCATCCTGGGCTGGGCACACCTGCTACGCGACGGGCGGCTCGACGAGAAGACCGAGGAGGACGCGATTGAGACCATCGAACGTAGTGCGCGCGCGCAGGCGCGACTGATTGACGACCTGCTCGACGTGTCGAGGATTATCACGGGCAAGCTGCGCCTCGAAATCGCCGAGGTCGAGCCCAGGTCTTTTATCGAGCCGGTCATAGAGGCGCTGCGGCCCGCGGCCGTCGCTAAAGAGGTCACGGTCCAGAATCTAATGGGCGCGGGCGTCGGCTCCATCGCGGGCGACCCCGCGCGCCTGAAGCAGATAGCGTGGAACCTGCTCTCCAACGCCATCAAGTTCACGCCCGAAGGGGGGCGAGTCGAGGTGCGGCTGAAGCGCGCCGAGTCGCACGTAGAGTTCGCGGTCGCGGACACGGGAGCCGGCATCAGCACGGAGTTCCTGCCACACGTCTTCGAGCCCTTCCGCCAGGCCGACCAGAAGACGACGCGCCGCCACGGAGGGCTCGGCCTGGGACTCTCAATCGTCCGCCACCTGGTGGACTTGCACGGCGGGACTGTGCACGCCGAGAGTCCGGGAGAGGGCCGGGGTGCGACTTTTACGGTCAGGCTGCCCGTGTCCCACGCACGTCAGGCTGAGAGTCAGGGCGAACGGCGAGGCTCTGCCGCCAGAGTCACGACGGCTGCGCACGGCTCCCCCGAAAGATTCGACGGCTTGAAGGTGCTGGTGGTTGACGACGAGCTTGATACGCGGGAATTACTGAGAGTGGCCGTCGGCCGATGTGGGGCGCAGGTGTTGACCGCCAGTTCGGCCCGTGAAGCGCTCGAAGCCATCGAAACGGAGCGGCCCGACGTTCTAATCAGCGACATAGGCATGCCGGACCAGGACGGATACGAATTGATTCGGAGCGTGCGAACGCTCCCCGCCGAAAGCGGGGGCGGCTTGCCGGCCATCGCCCTGACGGCCTACGCGCGGGACGAGGATCGAAGGCAGGCGCTGAAAGCGGGCTATCAACTGCACGTGCCAAAGCCAGTGGATATGAGCGAACTCATGACCGCCGTCGCCAGCCTCGTCAGGCGCATTGAGTGCGACCCATAGGAAGTCTCACGCAAAGACGCAAAGGCGCAAAGAAGACCGCAAAGCAGTTGAATGCTTTTTTACCTTGCGTGCTTTCTTTGCGCCTTTGCGTCT
>DATFCB010000018.1:0-3970 GCA_035253525.1 Pyrinomonadaceae bacterium
TCACGCGCCCCTGACGGGGCTAAAAAACTGAGAACTGAAAACTGATTACTGATTTCTCCCGTGCCCGCCGCCGCCGGGCGTCTCAATTCTCACGCGGTCGCCGGCCTCAAGCTGCCAGCTTCCCTTTGACGCAACGGGCCGCGCGCGACCGCGACGAATAACCTGGTCGCGCCCCTTCTTTGCGTCTTCCCCGCCGTCGAGGCCGTAGGGCGCGAGCCTTCGTCTGTCCGCCAGAAGCGACATGCGCGCCGGGACCAGAGTCTCTATCTCGCGGACGACGCCGTCGCCGCCTTTGTGTCTTCCGTGGCCGCCGGAGTTTTTCCGTATGCGGTAGGCGCGCACGCGCAGGGGGTAGGCGTATTCGAGCGCTTCGGCGGGCGTGTTGAGGCTGTTGGTCATGTGCGTGTGGACGGCGCTCATGCCGTCTGAGGTGGGCCGCGCGCCCATCCCGCCCGCGACCGTTTCGTAGTAAGCGAATTCCCTATCGTTGCGCGGGTCCGTGCCGCCTATGGTCAGGTTGTTCATCGTCCCCTGACTCGCCGCCGGAATTTTCTGTGGCATCGCGCGGTGGAGCGCCTTGAACAACACGTCCACGATGCGCTGCGACGTTTCGACGTTCCCGCCCGCGACCGACGCCGGGTGCGTCGCATTAACGACTGTGCCAACAGGCGCGACGACTTCAACTGGCTCCATCAACCCCGCGCTCGCGGGGACATCGCCGCCGACCAAACAGCGGAAGACGTAAGCGACGGCCGAGACTGTAATCGCTTCGACGGCGTTAATCGCGCCCGTGACCTGCGGCGCGCTCCCCGTGAAATCCACGAAGGCGCGCTCGCCTTTGATGCGCACGCAGACGCGGACGCGGACGTTTCGGTCGCTCACGCCGTCGTCGTCGAGCGCGTCCTCGGCCGCGTACTCGCCGTCGGGGATGGCCGCAATCGTGCGCCTCATCAACCGCGCCGAGTAGGCTATCAAGTGCGCCGCGTACTCCGCCGCTTCACGCCCGCCGCGCCGCAACACTATCTCGACGAGGCGCAGCGCGCCCGTCCGCAAAGAGCCTATCTGCGCCTCGAAGTCCGCGCGCCTCTCCACGGCCCCGCGCACGTTCGCCAGCACGAGCCGCATCATCTCTTCGTCAACCACGCCGTCCCTGACAAGCCTGACCGGCGGAATCCTCAACCCCTCGCCGTACACGTCCGTCGCCAGCCCCATAGAACCCGGACTCGCCCCGCCTATGTCCGCGTGGTGCGCCCGGTTTGCAACGTAAAAGAGAGTAGTCAGTGGTCGGTGGTCAGTGGTCAGTTTGGCTTGATTCAGTTGCTTCTTGCTTTCCGCCTTCTGTTTTTCACTGACCACTGACGTGACGAGCGTCACGTCCGGCAGGTGTGTGCCGCCGGCGAAAGGGTCGTTGAGGGCGACCACGTCGCCGGGCGCGAGTTCTATCTCCTGAAGCGCGGCGGCGACGGCCATCGGCATCGAGCCCAGGTGGACGGGCATGTGGTCGCCCTGCGCGACGACGCGGCCCGACGCGTCGAAGACGGCGCAGGAATAGTCGCGCCGCTCCTTGATGTTCGGCGAGAAGGCCGTGCGCCTGAGCACGAGCCCCATCTCCTCCGCGACCGACGTGTAGAGCGCGCGGTAGATTTCCAACGTCGTCGGGTCAAACCTGCGTTTGCTGTTCTGCATAACTAAACTCAAGCTACAGATTGATTCAACCCCTTTGCGCCTCCAGCGCCTCCAGCGTGAGTGGTTTTGGTTTTCTCTCGCAAAGACGCAAAGAAAAGCTTTAAGGCTCTATGATGAGATTGCCGTGCTCGTCCACCGCTGCGCGCGCGTCCCTGGGGATGAGCGTCGTCGCGGAATACTCCGTCACGACGCAAGGTGTGCGAAGCCGCGCGCCCGGACGCAGTTCGTCGCGCGCGTAAACGGAGGCGCGTGACGCGCCCGACGCGAAGTGCACGCGCGCGAATTGGCGCGGGCGCGCGACGCTCCCCTTGCCTGCGGCGCGGCCGGCGCGCTTCATTCTCAACTTCTCCACCGCGCCGACAGAGCGCACGCGCAGGCTCACTATCTCGACTTTGTTCGCCTCTTGCGCATAGCCGTAGCGCGCCAGGTGCGCGCGGTGAAAAGCCTTTGCGATGTCTTCGCCGCCACGCGCCAAACGGACTTCCAACTCGAACGATTGGCCTTGATAACGCACGGCCAGCGAGCGTTCGTGGCGCTGCCTTTCGGGTCCGAAGCCTTCGCGCACGAGCGCTTCGCGCGCCTCTTGTTCCATCTCGCGAAAGGCGCGCTCAATCTTCGGACGATTACTCCCGACCGCTTCGAGCATCACCGTGCGGCTCCAATCCTTGACCACGTCGGAGGTGAGCGCGCCGAGGGCCGAGAGCGCGCCTGCCGACCGGGGCGCGATGACGCGCGGGATGCGCAGGCCGCGCGCCAGTGCGACCGCGTGCAGTCCGCCAGCGCCGCCGAAAGGCAGCAGGCTGAACTCGCGCGGGTCGTAGCCGCGCTCGACCGAGATGACGCGGAGCGCCCTCTCCATGTTCGTGTTGACGACGCGGACGACGCCGAGCGCGGCTTCAGTGGCGTTGACGCGCCGGCCCGCCTGCGCGCTCATCTCGCGCGCGAGCTTCGACAAAGCGTCGCGCGCCCTCTCTTCGTCAAGCTGAAATTCTCCGCCCAACAGACCCGCGCCGCCGAAGCGGCCGAGCACGAGGTTGGCGTCAGTGACCGTGGGCAAGACCCCGCGCCCGTAGCAGGCTGGGCCAGGATCAGCGCCCGCCGACTCCGGCCCGACGCGAAGACTTCCGCCCTCGTCCACGCGCGCGATTGAGCCGCCGCCCGCCCCGACCGTGTGTATGTCCATCATCTGCACGGCGACGGGCAAACCCGCCACGCTCGCCTCGTTCGTCATGCGTAGCCCCGCCGAATCGCAGAGCGCCACGTCCGTCGAAGTGCCGCCCATGTCGAAGGTGATGATGTTCTGCAACCCTGCGCGCCGCGCGGCCCCGAGCGCGCCGACCACCCCGCCCGCCGGCCCAGAAAGAATCGTCCGCACGGGCTCTGCGGCCGCGACCATTGCGGAAATGCTCCCGCCCGAAGACTGCATCACGCGCAGGCGCGGCGCGTGCGCCCGCAGGCGGTTCAGGTAGCTGCCCATCAGCGGTTGCAGGTAGGCGTTGATCGTGACGGTCGAGGTGCGCTCGTATTCTCTGTATTCCGGGAGAATTTTGTGGGAGACGGAGAGCGGGATTTTGAGTGCTGAAAGGGCTCGACTGATGCGCCGCTCGTGCTCTGGGTGCACGAACGAGAAGAGCAGCGAGATGGCGATTGACTCGACTCGCGCGCGCTTCAGCTTGTTGAAGAGTTGGCGGAGCGCAGCCTCCGTCAACTCTTCGAGCACTTCACCGGAGGCCGCGACGCGCTCGCTCACGCCGAAGCGCAGCTCTTCGGGAACGAGAGGCCGTGGGCGCACGGCGTCCAGGTCGTAGAGCGCCGGGCGCGCCTGCCGCCCTATGGCGAGCACGTCTTCAAAGCCACGGGTCGTGACGAGCGCCGCGCGCGCGCCGCGCCTTTCCAGGAGCGCGTTCGTCCCGACGGTCGTGCCGTGTATGACCTCTATCTCTCTGAGCCTCGCGCCGGTTAAATCACAGATGCGCCGCAGCCCTTCGGTTATCGCGCGCGAAGGGTCGGCGGGCGTCGAACTGATTTTGAAGAGGCGCAAGCCCTCGTCCGTCTCGAAGACGAAATCCGTGAACGTGCCGCCCGTGTCCACGCCGACGCGCACGCGCCGCGCTCTCTTTCCGGTTGGTTTCATCCGCGATTAATTTATTCCTTTGCGTCTTTGCGCCTTGGCGTGAGTGGTTTTGGTTTTCTCTCGCAAAGGCGCAAAGACGCAAAGGAAAGCCTGGTGCCTGTTTTTCAGCCCGCAATGAAAAACTTTGCGCGCGTCCGGGACGTATAACCG
>DATFCB010000019.1:0-6387 GCA_035253525.1 Pyrinomonadaceae bacterium
GATTGCGTCTCCTTGAGCAGAGTCAGCGCCAAATCCTTCAGCTCTTGAACCCTCTCCGCGAGCTGCGGAGATTCATCGAACACGCGCGCGCGCGCCAGCGGTCGCAGCCGCCGCACGGATTTCCTCAAAGGCTTTAAGGCCACAGCGTTTCTGTTCATCTTTTCTTCCCTCAATGTAGAAACGTAGTGCCGCAAGGTAGACTTGTGCGGCACTTAGTTATTCGCTCGTTAGGGAAAAAAGTTCCGAAAAATTTTGACGGTGGGTGAAAAGTTCTGGCCCAGAACGGTTAACGACTCTTGATTGCTACGACATTCGGGAATTCATCCAAAAGCCGGTGTGAAAACGGCTGCTGGCGGGAAGAAAAAAGAGGCGAGCCGTTCGACTCGCCCCTCGCGCATTAAGCAAAAAATGATGGCATGCGGATGAGTGGATTTGAACCACCACGGTATCGCTACCACAGGCTTCTGAGACCTGCGCGTCTGCCAGTTTCGCCACATCCGCACATCAACTGGTGTTTGAATATTACGGACGTGGCGAAAACGTGTCAAGCAGGCGTATAAACCGCTCAGGGCCGCCCGAGGATGTCGTCCCGAACGTCTCCCGGCGGCGCGGTTGCGGCCTCAGTCGCGTGATTGTTATAGTTGATTTTCTCTTTTGGCCGCCCGAACAAGAATGTCCGACACCGTAGTAGCGCCAGGTTCTGACGAGTTGCGCGAGCGTTTGGCGATGGTTCGCCGCCGGATTGAGCGGAGCGCGCGAGAAGTCGGGCGCGACCCGGCTGAAGTCCGATTAATCGCCGTCAGCAAAACGCACCCGCCCGAATTGCTGCGGCGTGCCATTAGTGCGGGCGCGACGGACCTGGGCGAGAACCGCGTGCAGGAGGCCGACGCGAAGATACAAGAGTTGGGGCGCGGGAGCGTTTGCTGGCATCTCATAGGTCACTTGCAGGCGAACAAGGCGCGCCGCGCCGTACAGCTCTTTGACTTGATTCACTCGCTGGACTCCGTTGCGCTGGCACAGCGCCTGGACCGTTTGTGCGAAGAGACGGAGCGGGACGAGTTGCCCGTGCTGATTCAGGTTGACCTCGGAGACGAGGCGACCAAGTCCGGGGTGAGCGAGGACGGTTTGAATGAGCTGGCGGAAACAATCGTCGCGTGCCGGCGGCTGAGGCTCAAGGGGCTGATGGCGCTCCCGCCCTTTTTCGAGGACACGGAGCAGGTGCGCCCCTACTTTCGCAGGCTGCGTGAGCTGCGCGACCGGCTCAGGGAGAGCGGGAGTTTCGGCGCGGCGCAAGGCGAGCTTTCGATGGGCATGAGCCACGATTACGAAGTGGCGATTGAGGAGGGCGCGACCATCGTCCGCGTCGGGACGGCGATCTTCGGCGAGAGAAGGAGCCGAGGGATTTGAGTCAGTGAATCGCTTTCGGTTGAAAACAATTTCTGAATTTTACTGATGACTATTTTCGATCAAATTTATGAGTTCTTCTGGTACGCGGTGGCGGCCACTATCCTGCTGCTCGTGGCGTTGATATTGATTCGCACGCTGGTGAACTACGCGGACCTCAACCCGTTTGGCTGGACGGCGCGCACCGTCCGCAGTCTGACGGACCCGTTCGTCAACCCGGTCAGGCGCGGGCTGGTGAGGTCTGGCCTTGAGCCGAAGCTGGCCCCGCTGCTGACCATCCTGATTGCCGTCCTCCTGGGCTGGTTCGCCGTCCAACTCGTCGCAGCCGTACTCTTTACTTTAGACGGCATCACCAGGAGTTTGCAGCGAGGGGCGGTCATCTCGCTGGTCGGTTTTGTGCTTTACGGACTGCTGGCCGTCTTCTCGCTGCTGATCTTCATGCGGATAGTTTTTTCGTGGGGCGTCAGCTCCGTCAACCGCGTGCTGCGTTTCCTGATTCGTGTGACTGAGCCGGTGCTCGGACCGTTTCGTCGCTTGATTCCGCCGCTCGGAATGTTCGACATCTCCCCCATCGTCGTGCTGCTGCTCATACGCCTGTTTCAGCAGGCCATTGTGGGAACGCTGATACGCTGAAGGGAGGGCCGCGCGCGTCTCGCGCGACTCCCGAAGGGGCCGTCTGTTGATTCAATGTTCCGAACGCGACGGCGCGCTTCTTTTCACGGTGCGCGTCGTGCCGCGCGCCTCGCGGAGCGGCGTGGCGGGCGAGCACGCGGGCACTCTGCGCGTGCGCGTGGCCGCGCCCCCCGTGGACGGCGCGGCGAACGAAGAGTTGGTGCGGACGCTGGCGCGCGCCCTCGGGGTGGCGGCGCGCGACGTGGAGATCACAAGCGGCCACGCCTCCAAGCTCAAGCAGGTTCGGGTCATGAACGCGACGCGCGAGCGGCTCGAACAACTCGCGGAAGATAATTAGGGGCCGAGCGCCCCTTTGGTTGGTCTTGATTTCGGCAATTGGGGAGGGAACTAATTGCCGTTGTTGGCGTACATGGAAGAGACGAACAGAAGCGCGACTCCTTCCCACGCGAAACCAGAGCCACAAGCCCAGGGAATACGATTAACGTTTTCGGCGGGCGGCCTGCGAGCGGGGCGGGAGGCTTCGCGCCGTTCGCCGCGCCTGAAGATTTCCCAGCAAACTAATGCGGGTGACTGAATCTCAAGCAGTACGCCCGTGCTGACGGGCAGGGAACTTTTTAAAGTCCTCGCCTTAAAATTCCAGATGGAGGTTCTATGAAGATTAATTTTCGCCGGCTGGTTTCCGCAGCGCTCGGCGTCACGCTCGCCCTCTCTGCCGTCCAGAGTGCCTGGGCCGCGACACCGCCGCCGCCGCCGGAGACTTTCAGCGTCCCGGTCACCTATTTCAAACTCCCGAACGGACTCCGCGTCGTGCTCTCGCCGGACCAGACCGCGCCGACCGTGGCCGTCGCCGTCTACTACAAGATCGGCTTCCGCATCGAGCCGAAGGACCGCACCGGGTTCGCGCACCTCTTCGAGCACATGATGTTTCAGGGCTCGCAGAACCTGGGCAAGATGGAGTTCATCAAGATGGTGCAGCAGAACGGGGGCGTCCTCAACGGCTCGACCCGCTTCGACTTCACCAACTACTTCGAGATCATGCCCGCGCACAAGCTGGAGACGGCGCTCTGGGCCGAGGCCGACCGCATGAAGGGCCTCGCCATCACCGAGGAGAATCTGAAGAACCAGCAGGGCGTCGTCAGCAACGAAGTCAAGGTCAACGTCCTCAACACGCCTTACGGCGGCTTCCCCTGGCTCGACATGCCGCAGTATGCCAACACGAACTGGTATAACGCGCACAACTTTTACGGCGAGCTGAAAGACCTCGAAGCCGCGACGCTCAAGGACGTGCAGGACTTCTTCAACACCTATTACGCGCCGAACAACGCCGTGTTGACGGTCGTCGGCGACTTCGACGTGGCGAGCGCGCGCAAGCTCATCGAGAAGTATTTCACCGGCATCCCCGCGGTCAAGCAGCCCGCGACGCCCGACCTCGCGGAGCCGAAGCAGGAGCAGGAGAAGCGCTCTTCCAAGAAAGACCCGCTCGCCAAGCGTCCGGCCATAGCCTTCGCCTATCACATGCCCGAGCGCAACTCGCCCGAGTTTTACGCGATGGGATTGCTCGACCAGATTCTGCTTCAGGGCGAAGACAGTTTGCTTCACCAGGAGTTGGTCAAGAAGCGCGGCCTGGCGGCGAACGTCCCAGGCGGCATCAACCTGCTCGGCAACATGTTCAACTATAACGGGCCTATGCTCTGGATGGGCTATCTCTTCCACGACAACGGCAAGACGCCGGACGAGATTCTGGCGGCCGTGGACACGGTCATAGAGGGCGTGCAGACGAAGCCCATTGATAAGGCGACGCTGGACCGCGCGATGGTTAAGCTGCGCTCGGGCTTCTACGACGCGTTGACTCAGTTCAACGGCTTCGGCCGCGCAGACCTCTTGTCGAGCTTCGCGCTCTTCGACGACAAGCCGGAGCGCATCAATACGCTCGAAGCGGAGTTTCGCAAGGTCACGCCCGAGTTGCTGCAAAAGACGGCGCGCGAATACCTGCGCAAGACGAACCGCACTGTTCTGACGATTGAGCCCGCAGCCGCCGGCAAGTAGCTGCCGGCGACCCTCGCGCTCTTCACATGAGAGATGGAGAATTGAAGATGAAGAAACATTTGATGATCGTTTTCGTCCTCGTCGCCGGACTCGTCTGCGGGCCTACGGCGGCGACGCTCGGACAGGAGAAGCCGAAGGAGCAGCAGAAGGAGCAGCCGCCCGCAGGCGGCACGCCGAAGCCCTTCACGCTCCCGAAGAAGGACACCTTTACGCTGAAGAACGGCATGCGCGTCACGCTCGTGCCTTACGGGACCGTGCCGAAGGTGACGGTCACGGCCGTCGTCCGCGCGGGCAATCTCAACGAAACTGCTGAGCAGACCTGGCTCGCCAACATCACGGGCAGCATGCTCAAAGAAGGAACCACCACGCGGACGGCCGAGCAATTGGCACAGGAGGCCGCGCGCATGGGCGGCGGCATCAACGTCGGCGTCGGCGCTGACACGACGACGATTGGCGGCGACGTTCTCTCGGAGTTCGGCCCCGACCTCGTCGGCCTGATTGCCGATGTGGCACAGCACCCGCTCCTGCCTGGCTCGGAACTCGCGCGCCTGAAGAACGACCGCCTGCGCCAGTTGACCATCAGCAAGACGCAGCCCGGCCCGATAGCCAACGAGCGTTTCCGCCAGTTGCTCTACCCGAACCACCCTTACGGCCGTATCTTCCCGACCGAGGAGATGGTCAACCGCTTCACCATCGAGGACGTGCAGAAGTTTTATAAGGAGAACTACGGGGCCGCGCGTACCAGCCTCTACGTCGCAGGCCGCTTCGACCCGGCTGCGATGAAGAAGGCCATCACGCAGGCTTTCGAGGGCTGGGCACCTGGGAGCGCGCCCGTCGAGAACATCCCGAAGCCGGTCGCCGCTCGCTCGCTCACTCTGATTGACCGTCCGGGCGCGCAGCAGTCAACCATCTACGTGGGCCTACCGGTCATCGCGCCGGGGCACAAAGACTACATCGCCTTTCAGGTGATGAACTCGCTCCTGGGCGGCTCCTTCGGCTCGCGCATCACCGCGAACATACGCGAGGCGAAGGGCTACACCTACTCGCCGTTTAGCCAGCACTCGGCGCGCTACCGCGACGCCTACTGGGTCGAGGTCGCGGACGTGACGACGGCCGTCACTGGCCCTTCGCTCAAGGAAATCTTCTTCGAGATTGACCGGCTGCAAAAAGAGCCGCCGACCGAAGCGGAGTTGCAGGGAATCAAGAACTACATGGCGGGCATCTTCGTCCTGCAAAACTCCTCGCGCCAGGGCGTGATTAATCAGCTCGCCTTCCTTGACCTGCACGGGCTGGACGAAAAATACCTGACCACCTACGTGCAGAACGTCTTCGCCGTCACGCCGAAGGACGTGCAGCGTATCGCCCAGACCTACCTCTTGAGCGACAAGATGACGCTCGTCGTCGTCGGCGACAAGAGCAAGGTCGCGGAACAACTCACGCCTTACGGCCAGGTCAACTAAAAGCAGTGATAAGTGATGAGTGATAAGTAATGAGTAAAAGCAGTTGCTTATCACTTATCACTTATCACTCATCACTTGTTCTTTCCTCCTGTTTCTCATATATTTCTTTCCCGCATCAATCATAAAATCTTTCGCCGAAGGAACCTTACCAGATGTCTGGACATTCGAAGTGGCACACCATTAAACATAAGAAGGGCGCGCTCGACGCCAAGCGCGGCAAGCTTTTCACGAAGCTGATTAAGGAAATCCAGGTCGCGGCGCGCACGGGCGGCGGCGACGTGAACGCCAACGCGCGCCTTCGCAAGGCCGTCTCGGACGCCAAGGGCGCGAACATGCCCAACGACACGATTGACCGTGCCATCCGGCGGGGGACGGGCGCAGAGGAAGGCGTCACCTACGATGAGATAACTTACGAGGGCTACGGGCCGGGCGGCGTGGCCGTGATGGTGGACTCCATGACGGACAACCGCAACCGCACCGTGGCGGAGATTCGTCACATCTTCTCGAAGAACGGCGGCAACCTGGCGACCTCGGGCGCGGTCGGCTGGATTTTCGAGAAGAAGGGTTACATCGTCGTCGGCAAGGAGGCCAAGAGCGAGGACGAGTTGTTCGAGATAGTGACGGACGCGGGCGCGGAAGACCTGCGCGACGACGTAGACAACTTCGAGATCATCACGGCCCCCTCGGACTTCGACGCGGTGCTCACGGCCGTCAAAAACGCCGGCGTCGAGCCGCAGGTCGCCGAAGTCGAGATGGTCCCCAAAGAATACAAAAAACTCGAAGGCAACGAGGCCAAACAGATGCTCAAGCTGATGGAGGCGCTCGAAGACCACGACGACGTGCA
>DATFCB010000020.1:0-7390 GCA_035253525.1 Pyrinomonadaceae bacterium
GTCTTCTCGAAGCGGCTGTAGGTGATTTCGAGCTGGTGGTAGACGACGCCCTCGCCGAAGAAGGTGTCGCGGCGGCAGCCGCGTATGACGAGCGTGCGGCCCCCGATCTCGATCTCCACGTCGTCCGCGCTGACGCCCGCCAGGTCAACCTTGACGATCCAGCCGTCCGCCGTCCTGTAGACATCCGCGTCGGGCCGCCACGCGCGCCCTTCGGGCCGCGACCGCCTCCCCACGGGGATCATGCGAAAATATCTCTCGACCGATTCAGCCATAAAGTTCAGGAGTCAGAATACAGAAGTCAGGAGTCAGGAGGGAAGAAGACCAGAAGGGCCGCGCGTGGCTTTTTAATTCTGACTCCTGACTCCTGACTCCTGCGTTCTGCTTCACCCGAAGATTTTGCTCCAGAAGGAGGAGCCGCTCGAAATCTCTTCGAGGGCGTCGGCCAGCTCGCGGTCCTCCTCGGTTTCGAGCGCGATGTCGGCCATCGAGATGATGCCGAGCAGGTTGTTGTTGTCGTCGGTGACGGGGATGCGGCGGACCTGCTTGTCGCCCATCTTCCGTATCACGTCGATCACGCGGTCGTTGGGCCGCGCCGAGGAGATGTCGGTCGTCATGATCTCCTCGGCGCGCGTCAGGCGCATGTCCTTCCCTTCGGCGGCGGCGCGAATCACTATGTCGCGGTCGGTGATGAGGCCGACGAGCTTGCCGTTGCTGCGCGTCCTGCCGTTGCCGCCGCCGTTGCCCTCGCCAGCCTGCGCGTCCTGGCGCTCGACCACGGGGATGACGCCTGTGTCTTCGTCGCGCATCATCGCGCCGACATCCATCAGGCTGGTGTCGCGCGCGGCGACCGTCACGTCACGCGTCATGATGTCGCGACAACGCACGTGTGAGCGCGAGGCACCGCGCCCGCGCTCTTCCTTCCGGCCACGGAAGTAATCGCGCGCATCCTCGTACCAGGAGCGGTCGTCGTCATGGCCTCCGCCGCGTCGCCGCCCCTCGCCCTCGTGCCCCCCGTAGCGCCTCTCGTCCGTGCGATAGTCCGCGCGCTCGCCGTAGGAGCCGCGCCCATAGTCGTCGCGCACGGGGGGACGGCCGCCTCCCGAATACCCGCCGCGACGCGACCCGTACGAATCGTCGTAACCAAAGTCCCTGTCGAGCGGGCCGCTGCCGCGACCGCCGTAGCCGCGCTCGGACCTGTAGCCGCCGCGCTCCTGTCCTCCTCTTTCGCCCAAGCCCCCGCCGTAATAATCGTCGTCCCTGTCGTAGCGATTCCTTGACATGATCTTTCACAGCCTCCCTGTTTCGCCGATGCGTCAAATGACCGCCCGAAGCGGTCGCGGGCGACCGAGGCCACGCCAACTGGCTGGCGGCCGCCGTCGCCGGAATACAAAAATTCGAAGGGGAACTCGTAAGGTGATTATACTAAGTTCGGCCAGGATTACCACTGAGCCAAGGCAAAATTAAAAACGAAAAATGAAAAAAGGAGGCGGAGAACCATTTTTTATTAAATGGGGTTCTCCGCCTCACTTTTGCATTTTACATCTTTAATTTTGCCTTCTATTGCTCGATTTCCGCCACGAGTTGAACCTCGGACCTGATGTCGAGCGTCCCGACTTCGATGGGGGTCGCCTGTGCGACGCGAAGGTCTGCGCGCGCCTCCGCATAAACGGGCCGGGGCGGTGTGCCGCCTTCCCTGACTTCGACGATGCGCGTGACGCGGCCGCCGAGCGCCTGTGCCAAAACCTGCGCTTTGGAGATGGCCGCGCGCGTGGCTTCCGAGAGGGCTTCGCCGCGCGCCTGCCGGTCCTTGCGCAGAGTGAACGTCACGTTGTCCACGTCGTTTGCGCCCGCCCCGGCCGCCGCATCAATCACTGCGCCGACGCGCGTCAGGTCGGACATCGTCACGCTCACGCTGTTGCGCACCTCGTAGCCCGTAATCGTCGGCGGCTGGTTCTCCCTGTAAACGCGCTGCGGCGTCAGAATGTAGCCGCTCGTCTTAACCTCTGCGCCCGCCCCGGCTGCGGCCTTGACGGCGCGAATCACGGCGTCGCTTCTCGTGGCGTTCTCACTTTGCGCGTCGAGAGCATTTTTGTTCTGCGTGACGACAGAGATGTTCAGGATGGCCGTGTCGGGCTGGGCCGCAACTATGGCCTCGCCGGAGACTGCCACGCGGACGGGGCGCTTACCGGCGGAGACATCGCCGCCGCCTCCACTACTCTGACCGCCCGCGGGGCGGAGCGTGCGCGCCTCGAACGGAGTCCCTTCCTGGTAGATCGTCACCGCGTCGCGCTTGACCTCGCCCGCGGCTTCGACTTCCGTGCCGGCACGGAACCAACTCTCCTTCTCAAACTTCCGCGCGTTCAGCAGTAGGTATTTGGGAGGCTCCTCGTCCGTGTCCGTCAGAATCAACCAGCCGCCCGCTTCAACCGTCCGCGCTAGCCGCCCGCGAATGTTTATCTCCTGGGCCGCGGCCTGTATGGTAAAAAGTGCTACGAGCGCGAGCGCGCCCGCCATCATCGAAAATCGTTTCATCATCGTCCTGGTTCTCCCTTTGGTTCAGAATTGTCGGGAGAGATGCGCGGGGTTCTCCCGTGCGGAACTAAAGAACGCGCGTGCGCGCACTGTCTTGCGCGCTCGGCCGCGTTAGCGACGCTATGCACCATAGCGTCTAGTTTGCTACGATTCCGTGCGTGCAACCTTTTACTCCAAAGTTCGGGAATCTCAAAAGGCCGCGGCGCGAGGGACAGATCGTCACGGTCGGCCGCGTGGAGGAAGTGCCCGAGGGGCGCGGCGCGACCGTAGAGCTTTTGAACGGCACTGAACTGGCGCTCTACAACGTGGGCGGCGAGTTCCATGCGATAGAAAATTTCTGCCCGCACAAGGGCGCGCCGCTCGCCGACGGACGCCTCTGCGGCCACGCGGTCGAGTGCGACTGGCACGGCTGGCGCTTCGACCTACGCACCGGCGCGTGTCTCAATCGCCCGGCCGACGCCGTGGAGACTTACGAAGTCATCATCGAAGACGGCTTGATAAAAATCAAAGTCTAGTGATAAGTGATAAGTGATGAATGATAAGTTAAAGCGTTTGTCTTTACTTATCACTCATCACTTATCACTTATCACTTATCACTTATCACTTATCACTTATCATTTATCACCTTTTTACCCGTCGTTGCCGATGGCTTCGACCGGGCACGCGGCCATCGCCTCTTCGCACATCGCGCGCTCGTCTTCAGTTTCGGGTTGCTTATAAACGAAGGAGTAACCGTTCTCGTCGGAGCGTGTGAAGTTGTCCGGCGCGGTGTCGCGGCAAACGTCGCAATCGATGCAACTCATGTCCACGTAATACGCGCCGGCGACGTTCTCCTCGACGCGGTCATTCGGGTCAGCCACTAATGCCTCCGTTCAAGTGATAAGTGATGAGTGATAAGTGATAAGTAAAAACCTTCTTGCTTTTACTCATCACTTATCACTCATCACTTATCACCGTTTTACTTAATTGCCAGCATCCGGTCAAGTGCGATGCGTGCCAGGCGTGCGGTCTCTTCCGGGACGATGATCTGGTTGACCACCGCGCCCGCCAGGAGCGATTCGAGCGCCCACGCCAAATTCTGCGGCGCGATGCGGTACATCGTCGCGCACATGCAGAGGTCCGGCGCGAGCAGTTGAATGTGCTTGTCCGGGTGCCGACTGATGAGACGGTTGACGAGATTGACCTCCGTGCCGACGGCCCATTTGGAGCCTGCCGGAGCGGCCTCAAGCGTCTTGATGATGAACTCGGTCGAGCCGTTCAGGTCCGCCTTCTGCACCACCTCGTAAATGCACTCAGGGTGTACGAGCACCTGTATGCCCGGCACCTGCTCCCTCACCTGGTCCACGTGCCAGGCCTTGAAACGCCCGTGCACGGAGCAGTGGCCTTTCCAGAGAATCAGACGCGCCTTGCGCAACGCTTCCTCTGTGTTGCCGCCCAACTCCTTGAACGGGTCCCAGACGACCATCTCGTCTAGCGGGATACCGAACTTGACGCCCGTGTTGCGTCCCAGGTGCTGGTCCGGAAAGAAGAAGAGCTTGTCAGCCTCCTTCAAACTCTTGTCGAACAGCGGCACGGCGTTCGACGAGGTGCAGACCACACCGCCCTTCTCGCCGCAGAAAGCCTTAATCGCGGCCGTCGAGTTCATGTACGTGATCGGCATCACGCGGAACTCGTCGTGTAGCCCTAGCGCGCCGAGTTGCTCCCACGCGTCCTCGACCTGCTCGGCGGAAGCCATGTCGGCCATAGAGCAGCCCGCGCCCAAATCCGGCAGGATGACTTTTTGATCGCCCGGCTTGAGGATGTCTGCGGACTCGGCCATGAAGTGCACGCCGCAGAAGACTATGAACTCCGCCTCGGGGCGCGAGGCCGCCAACTGCGCCAGTTTGAAGGAGTCGCCCATGAAATCCGCGTGGGCGACGACATCGTCGCGCTGGTAGTGGTGGCCCAAAATCACCAACCGCGAGCCCAGTTCGCGCCGCGCCGCCTCGATGCGCTCGTTCAATTCCGCGTCCGACATCCCGAAGTAATCTTCGAGCGCCGGTCCCATCTTCGTTTCGAGAACAGTCGTCATCCTTGTCCCCTCCCTTGCCAAACTGGCAACTATACGACCCGTGGAAACGCCGCGCAAGCGAGCGTACGTCGCGTCTCCCAGGCGAACAAAAATCGAGCAGGGCGAGCGGCTGAAGCCTTCTCACGCCTGCACTAATTTAGATGCAAAAAAAGTTGCCGCAGATGGGCGGCACAGGTGCCGTCGGCGCGCCAGTAAAAAAAACTTGGCAGTTTGGACCAAAGAGGTATATAAAACAGGTCCAGGTAAACACCTCTCGAAATTTTCTCTGAGCCTTGCAGGTGTCCAAGCGGGCAGTTTTGCGCCCGCGATTGGAAAGACTTTGATTCGGTCTGCGCGGCTCTGCCTCATCCCGACAATTAACTTGGTGGAGATTTAGCAGGACTCTGCCCGCGACACGGTTCAACAGGGAGACGTGTCGGCTGTGGTTCTTTACCTCCCTGAACTGACTTTAGGAGAACTATATATGAGAAACGCACACGGGAAACCTGCGGGCCGTTCAGCACGGCTGCTGGTGTTCCCGCTTTTGACCGCCGCACTCGTCTTCGGCGCAGGCTTCTGGGGCGGGACGAAAGTTGAAGCCAACCACCCCGTCCTCGTTGAAGGCAACTGCGACAGCCCAGTACCTGGGACGACGATCGTCGCGAAGGGCACGTGCGGCGACTTCGACGGCGACGGCCGCATCGGCACGGCTGAAGACACCGACGGCGCGGACCGCATTTTTGGCACACTCAACGCCGCCCTCGGGCCGGGCACGGGCGCGGCCTCAGGGACAGGGGCCAACTTCAACGGCAAGATTATTATCGTCACGTCTGGGCGCTTCGCGGAGGTGCTCTACATCGGCAACAACTCCATAGAGCCGAGCGTCGGCTCCCCAAACCCCGGCAACGTGACCATTGAGGCCGCGCCGGGCGTCACGGCCGACCTTGACGCCGTGCTGCAAGGCGACCCAGCCGGCGGCAACAACGCCCGCCAGGGCCGCCCCGGCATCCTCATCAACTACCTGCCAGCCTTCTCCGACCGCGTCGTCACCTTGCGCAATCTGACGATCCGTAACTTCCTCATCGGCGTGGATGTCGCCGGCAGCTCGCGCGTCAACATAGACAAGTGTCGCTTCGAGAATAATCTTCAGAGCAACGTACGTCTCAAAGAAGGCGCGGACGTGGTCGTCACCAACTCGCAGGTTCAGTCAGCGGGCTTCCGTATCGGGACCGCCTCAAGCGTCGGCGACGGCATCGGCATCGAGGTGCTTACTCCCGCGAAATTGCGCGTCATGGAGACGAACATCTCGAATAACAGTGGGCCGGGGATTAAAAACACGGCACCGGCTGACAACGTCGTGCTCTTCAAAGTCTCCCTCTACTTCAACGGGATTGCATCTCTGGGGTCCTTTACTGTCTCAGACAACCCCAACCACTCTTTCTGAGAGGCGGCCGTGAGAAGTAAAGCCAGGACGAGAGCCTGAACGAATCCGAGCATCAATTGCTCCGCGCGACACGATTGAGGGGGTTTACGTGTCAGACGTGACTTCTCCCCCGCACTAATTTAAGGAGAGAGATTAATGAAAAATTCACACCTGAAGCCGGCAGGCCGCGCTGTCCGGCTGAGCATCTTTTCGCTTCTGGCCGCGCTCCTGCTGGCCGGCACAACCTTCTGGGGAATTCCTAAAGTCGAGGCCAATCACCCCGTTTTAGTCGAAGGCAACTGCGACAGCCCAGTACCGGGGACGACGCTCGTCGCACCCGGCACCTGCGGCGACTTCGACGGCGACGGCCGCATCGGCACGGCTGAAGACACAGACGGGGCGGACCGCATCTTTGGCACGCTGCGCGCGGCCCTCGGGACGGGCACGGGCGCGGCCTCAGGGACAGGGGCCAACTTCAACGGCAAGATTATTATCGTCACGTCTGGGCGCTTCTACGAGTTGCTTTACATCGGCAACCCGCCTCCCAACGGCGGCGGCGCTGGGACAGCTAACCCCGGCAACGTGACGATTGAGGCCGCGCCCGGCGTCGAGGCCAACCTTGACGCCGTGTTCCAGGGCGACCCCACGAGCGGCAACAATGCCCGCCAGGACAGGCCGGGAATTATCATCAACTACCTGCCCGCCTTCTCCGACCGCGTCGTCACGCTGCGCAATCTGACGATACGCAATTACCTCGTCGGCGTGGACATCCTCAGCAGCTCGCGCGTCAACATAGACAACTGCCGCTTCGAGAATAACGCCCGGAGCAACATACGAGTCAGGGACGGCTCGATGGTCGTCGTCACGAACTCGCAGGTTCAATCCGCCGGCTTCCGCATCGGGACACTGCCCGCCCCCGGAGAGCCAGGCGACGGCATACAGGTCAGCAGCGTGGCGAAACTGAGGGTCGCGGACACGACGATTTCGCACAACAAGGGGGCAGGCATTAACAACGAGGCTCCAGCCGCGAACGTCGTCCTCTTCAAAGTCTCCACCTACTTCAACACCCCGGACTTTGTCGGCTCGGTCACCATCGCGCCAGACCCCAACCACTCGTTCTAAAGCAGAGGAGGAACATTCATGAAAAACTTAAAACGAATGTTGTGCTTCCTCCTGCTGCTGGGAGCGCTGCTCCTAAACGGCACGGTTTCCTGGGAAGGCACAAAGGTCGAAGCCAATCACCCCGTCTTAGTCGAAGGCAACTGCGACAGCCCAGTACCGGGGACGACGCTCGTCGCACCCGGCACCTGCGGCGACTTCGACGGCGACGGCCGCATCGGCACGGCTGAAGACACAGACGGGGCGGACCGCATCTTTGGCACGCT
>DATFCB010000021.1:0-2111 GCA_035253525.1 Pyrinomonadaceae bacterium
TGGCCCAGCGCCGACGCAGCGGAAAAGATTGGCGCGCCAGCGGTCGCCCGCGCGCGGCACGCGCCCCAGCCCCGTGAACGGCACGCGCATCGCAATTGTGATTGTCTCGCCCGCGACGCGCGCGGCCGCCGTCATGTTTGAGCGAAACTCCCAATCCGTCTCGCGCTCGTCGGCCAGTTGCCGGACCATCAGGTCCACCCATTCGCCCGTCGGCGCGGCCTCCAGTTCCAGGTAACGCTCCGGCTCTGCTACGTTGGGCGCGATGAAAAGCTCACACACGTCGCGCTCCCAAAGACCCAAAGTCTTCCGCGCGGTCTGCGGGTTGGGACTCAAGACGAGCGGCTCCGTCTGCCGGCAGACGAAGCGGACGGCGAGCGCCTCCTGGGACCAGATGAGGCGCGCCTCTGCGTGTCGGCCCGCGGGCGCTTCCTCCCCGGACCAGTAGCGTGTGAGCCGGACAGGGTGCGCCTCCTCCCATGCCTTGTGATCCAACTCGGACGCGCTCACGTCCGCCGGCACGTAGCTCGCTTCTACACAATCGTCCCGCGCTTCGTCTTCCCTGGGTTCGTTAGTGTTCATCTCTTGTTCTGTTCGTTGACGGCCCCGTATTTTTTGAGGATGGACAGCGTGCGCTCAATCGGCAGGGCTTCGACCGTGCGGCCGCGGCCCGTCACGGTCGTGGCGCGAAAGAGCGAGTTGTAGATGGCTTCTTCCGTCGCCTCGATGGCGGCGAGGAAGAGGGGCGACATCGCGTCGTTCGGCAAAAGTCTGGCGGCGCGCGGCGCGTTGCGTTCCGCAGCCTCTCGCGGCGCGCGTAGGCGCAACTCGCTCGCGGTCGAAAAGGCAATCACGTAATCGCCGCTCCCGTTCGTCGCGGCCGCGCCGGTTCGCCCCAAACCCAGCATCCCGCGCGCCGCCAGACGCCGCAGGTTGCGTGCGTCAACGGGCGCGTCCGTTGCGATGACGATGATGATTGAGCCGTCGGCCGCGTCAACGTCTTCACGCCGGTATGGGCGCGCTGAAGTCTTGTCACCCGCCCTCTCTAAATCGTCTTTGAGGAAGTAGCGGTCGAGTTCTCGTCCGACCGGCGCGCCGTCTATGGTCAACACGCCGCCGAAGTTCGTCTGCACGAGGACTCCCACGGTGTAGCCGCCGAGCGAAGGGGGGAGCTTTCTGGATGACGTGCCGATGCCGCCTTTGAAGCCGAAGGCGACTGTGCCAGTTCCGGCACCGACCGAACCCTCCTCGACTGCGCCCGCGCGCGCGGACTTGATCGCCGCCAGCACGTCGTCGGCGCGGACGTGCCGGCCGCGTATGTCGTTCAGCGCGCCGTCGTTCGTTTCGGCCACGAGCGGGTTGACGGATTGCGCGTCCTCGTTGCCCGGAAGCGCGAGCACGTAATCGAGCAGGGCGTCGGCGGCGCGTGGGACGCTCAGGGTGTTGGTGAGCAGGATGGGCGTCTCTATCTCGCCGAGTTCGTTGACCTGTGTGGAGCCTGCGAGTTTTCCGAAGCCGTTGCCGACGAAGACTGCACCGGGCACTTTCTCGCGGAAGAGGTTGCCGCCGTGCGGGAGGACGGCGGTCACGCCCGTGCGCACGTCCTCGCCGCGGACGATGGTCGTGTGGCCGACGCGCACGCCCTCTACGTCCGTGATCGCGTTGAGCGGTCCCGTTGGGAGAACGCCGACCTTAACTCCGACATCACGCGCGCGCGGCCTCTCGTTCTTCTGCATCTTCGATTCCGTCGGGCCAGGAGCCGCCAGGATGAGCATGAAAGCGAACGACGGCAGAAAGAGTCTCAGTATCAATCTCATCTCAGTCAACAGCGGGTTGAAAGACAAGCATTCAACTCCTTTGCGTCTCCAGCGCCTCCAGCGTGAGTGGCTTTGGATTTTCACGCAAAGGCGCAAAGACGCAAAGAAATCCGCGATCAAAATAAGCTTCGCACCCAGCCGCCGTCCACCTGCAAGGTGACGCCCGTGATGTAGGAGGCGCGTTCGGAGGCGAGGAAGGCGACGGCTGCCGCGATCTCTTCCGCGGAGGCCGAGCGGCGCATGGGAATCTCCGCCTCGCGCAGCGCGATCATCTCCTCCTTCGTCTTCCCAGCGGCC
>DATFCB010000022.1:0-7237 GCA_035253525.1 Pyrinomonadaceae bacterium
TCCGGGGGCAGCTTAATCCGCACCCACCAACTCCTCTTCCTCAGGTAAGCGGAAAAACTCTCTGGCCGGTTTGAGCGGGCGCAGGAGCCAATAGGGGCGGCGCGTGCGGTCGGGCGAGTGTGTGTCGGCGGGGCGGGTTAATTGGAGCCAGCGACGGTAGACCTCGTGGGCGAGGTTCACGTCAACGTTGATGTCGCCGTAGCGGTCTGTGGCTTCGGCCTTTCTCACGCGGACGGCCTGGTGCCAGCAGTGCTGCCCCGAAACCGGGTCGGGGTGTACGGGGAAGGTCAGGTTCTGGTGAACACCGACATCCGTCCACCAGATGCGCGTCGTGTCCGGGTCCGTGGATTCGTAGGGCGCGACCGGTTTGCGCGGCTTCAGTCCCCAGCGGCTGCCCTGCTGGTCGAGCGAGACGGTCGCCATCAGTTGACGCTGGCCCTCTTCGGTCAGCTTCCAGCGGCCCATGTGGTGGCTGCACGCGACGACGCCGGGGCGTATCCCTTCCGTGACCCACGCGCGGACGACGAAGTGGCCGATCTCCGTTTCGACGCGAACCAATTCGCCAGTCTCGACGCCCAACTGCGCGGCGTGCCGCGTGTGAATCCACAAGGGGTTCGTGTGCGCGATTTCGTCGAGCCACTTGGCGTTGGCGCTGCGGGTGTGAATCTGCACGGGGAGGCGGAAGGTAGAGATCAAAACGGTCTGCCCCGCGGCGAGGTTGTCCGGGTGAACGTGGCTCTTGAGATAGACAGGCAGGCTCGCTTCGTGCCAGCCCCAGTCGGCGAGCGTGCGCGAGTAGAATTCGAGCCGCCCGCTCGGCGTCGGGAAGCCGCGCAACGTCAGGTCACCAACTTTGATGCCCACCAGCCGCCGCCCCTCCTCGTCCGGGTCCGGGCTACTGATGGGAACGATGTTGGGCGACGCGGGCTTGGGCGCTTTCGTGTAGACCCGGCCGAAACTGTCCACGCGCGTGTCCGCGAGTTCATCCGGCGGCACGGTCTCCTCGTAAATCGCCCCGACTTTCTTTCGCACCTCGAACGCGCCGTAGCGCCGCATGAACGCGAGCGGCGTCAAGCCCTCCGCGCCTGCGCGCTCTTTCAATCCTGGCACAGAATTCTCGAAGATGTACTCGTAATATTCGTCAACGCTCAGGCGCTCGCCCGCGTGCTTAAGGGATTCGGCAAACTGGCGAATGCCAAGATCGCCCATCGGGTCAATCCGCCAGGTCAGCTCCAACCAGAACTCGTTCTCTTCCCAGACCTCGCCGGGGTTGACGAGCCGCGTGTCGCTCACCTTCACGCCCATGCGCTCGCGCGCCGCGCGCAGGACCGGCTGGCGAAAGCCTATCCACTGCGCGTCGTGCGTCTCGTAGGAGTGCAGGTCGTGACGCTCCGAGCCGTGGCCCATCGGCAGGATGTAGTCCGCGAAGTAGCTCGTCTCGTTCCACGTCGGCGTCAGCGCGATGTAACAGCCGATTAAATTCTCGTCGCGCAAGACCTCGACCCAGGAGAAGCCGTCCGGGTTCGTCCACACGGGGTTGTAAACGCGCGTGAAGTAAACGTCGAGCCTTCCTCGCCCCTCTTTCAGGAAGTGCGGCAGCAGGAAGGAAAGCTCGTTCATCGCGAGCGGGTACTCGCGCGGCCACGTCAACTCGTTCCAGCGCGGCGGGTGCGGCGGCGTGTAGATCGGTTTTGGCACAAACTTATTCCACGCGTTCGGGAAGACTCCGCCTTCGGTCGCGACCGCGCCGAGGAGCGCATTCAACATGAAGAGCGTGCGCGCAACCATCCAGCCGCCGCTGTTGCCCGCGGCGGCCGAGCGCCAGTTGTGACTCGAAAACCGCGTCCCGGCAATCGAGACGACTTTCGCGATCTCTTCGATGACGTGCGCGTCAACGCCCGATTCCGAAGAAGCGAACTCGAAGGTGTAGCTCTGGTAAAGCTCCTTCAGCGCGCGCTCGAAGTTTTCAAAGTTGGTCTCAAGCTCGGGCCGCTCGACAGAGAGGTACTCTTCCCAATTCCACCAGCGGCGCACGAACTCGCGGTTATAAAGATCGTGCTGAATAAGATAGTTCGCAATCGAGAGCAGGATGGCGGCCTCGGAGCCCGGGTAAGGTGCGACGAAGAAGTCCGCGTGCGTCGCGGTGTTCGAGAGCCGCGTGTCGAAGACGATGAGCTTCGCGCCCTGCGCCTTGCCTTCGATGACGCGCTGCGCGTGCGGGTTGAAGTAGTGGCCCGTTTCCAGGTGAGAGCTGACGAGGAGGATGACGCGCGCGTTCGCGTGGTCAGGGCTCGGGCGGTCCAGGCCCATCCAGAATTGATAGCCCGCGCGCGCGCTTGAAGAGCAGACGTTCGTGTGCGAGTTGTGCCCGTCCACGCCCCACGCCGCGAGGATTCTTTCCGTGAACCCGTCCTCGCCGGGACGGCCGACGTGATACATCACCTCGTTGTGCCGGTCCTCGACAATCGCCTTGCGTATGCGCGCGGCGATGTCGTTCAAGGCTTCGTCCCAACTGACGCGCACCCACTTGCCCTCGCCTCTTCTTCCGGCACGTTTGAGCGGGTAAAGAATGCGATCCGGGTCGGTCACCTGGTTGAGCGTCGCGGGGCCTTTGGCACAGTTTCGCCCGCGCGAGCCGGGGTGCTCGGGGTTGCCCTCGAACTTTTGGACCTGCAAGCTCTCGCGGTCAACGTAAGCCAGCAGCCCGCACGCGGACTCGCAATTGAAACAGGTCGTCGGGACGAGCATGTAGCGCCGCTCGCGCCGCTCGGGCCAGGCACGCGAGTCCAATTCGACCCAATCGTCCCAACGCTCCTTCGGCGGGAACGCCGCGAGGTGTATGCGGCTCGGCCCAGGGTAGAAAGTCTCGCCGCGCGCCTCGGTCTCCGCGCGGGCCGCGCTCACGCGTTTGTTCAGCTCGTCGAGTTTCATGCTTTATATAAACGTCTCAACTCGGAAATCCGCGCCAGGTGATGGTCGTCGTGCTCGGCGATGAAGAAGGCCAGATCAATCGGGCGAAGCTGCATCTTCAGGCGCGGGTGCAACGCCGTCCGTTGGACGAACGCCTCGTCGTAAGCGTCGAGCCGGGCGACGAACTCCATTCGTTCGCGGCGGAACGCGTCGAGGATGTTTTCGATTTTGTCAGCATTGTGATTCGCCTCGTGCGTGCGGCGATTCTCCATGTCGGCTGCGTGCAAGGTCTCGCGGCCCGCTTCGTAATCATCAAGGCGATTCATCCCCAGCGGCTCAAGGTCCAGGAGGTGGCCGGCCTGCTCCTGGATTGACCACTTGTCACCATCGCGCCGCGTCAGGATTTCCGTTGAGAGCCCGCGCACGAGGTCTTCGAGCCGCGCGGGTGTGCCGCGCACGCGCTCCACGACGTTCGGGTACATGCCTAAGGGAAGCTCGAAAGAGAACTGACGTTTGATCCACTCTGTGCGATCAACCATCTTTTGAAGACTCCATAGGAATAAGCCTCACGCAAAGGCGCAAAGACGCAAAGGGGTTGAAGGCTGAATCGCCCTGGCGGCCGTCTTTGCGTCTTTGCGCCTTGGCGTGAGATTTCATTTTCCCTCTTTATGCCAGCGGCACGGACTGGCCCGCCTGCACGTAAGCGTGCTCGTGAAGCAAGAGGCCCGCGAGCGCGAACACTGAAGCGGCGAGGCCGACGGGGAGATCGAAATCTCCCAGGAGACTCAGCCAGGGCGCGAGGGCTGCGAAGAGAGTCAGCACGACGCCGGACCAGAAAAATGCGCGATACCTTCCCCCAGTCATCTCCCAGACGGCGAGGCGCGCGTGGGCCGTCGGGTGCGTCAGCGTGACTTCGCCCCAGACCATCAGCAGATGCACGAGGCTCGCGAGGCCCAGTGTCCAGAGCAACGGGAAGAAGACTGCGGGCGCGAGCCAGGCCGCGAACGGCAGAAGCAACGCCGCGCCCAGAAGCAGAGCCTGGAGGCCCAGGTGCGGCGGGAGCAGTGGATTCTGCCAGAGGTCGCGCGCCTTTGCCTGCGCGAAGAGATAAGCCGTGTAGATGGCCGTCAAGCCTGCGAGCGGGAGTCCCGGCAGGATTAACCACTGCTGAATTGACCTCGCGCCCAAAAGACTCGCCAGGAAATGGGCCAGGAGGACGAGCGAGTAAGCCATGATGACGAACGCGCCCTTGACCAGCCAGCTACGCCACTGCGGGCGCGTGAAGATGAGCAGGAACCGCTCGGGGTGCTCCAGGTCCCAGACGAGCAGCGCCCCCGTCACGGCCAGAAACGCCCCCGAGAGCACGGGCGCGGCCCAGAGCCAGAGCGGGTTGTCCGCGCCTATCAGGCCGAAGATGACTAAGAGCAGCGGGACCAAATAAGCCCCCGCGGCCAGCCCCTTCGTCCAGGTGTAGAGGCTCACGCGCCAGTCCCAGGGAATCGCGTGCGCCACGTCGTAAGAGAGGAGCGCCGCGGCGCTGGTGTTGTTCTGCTGTGGATTGCCCGAGACGACCGATTGAGCGCTCTCGTACTGCTCGCTCCACATGAAGAGGCCGCCCGCGGGCCGCCGGGCCGCGAGCGGGTCGAGCGTGGCCTGGTGCGCGCCCTTGTAAAAGAGCTTCGGCAAAGTCTCCTTTTCGGGCCGGCGGACGCCCACAGGCTCGCGGTTAATAATCTGTGCCACTTTCGAGTCGGGGTCGCGCATGTCGCCGACGAGGATGGCCTCGGTCGGGCAGACGACGACGCACGCGGGTTCAAGCCCCACGTCAATCCTGTGCGCGCAGAAGTTGCACTTCTCGGCCGAGTGGTCTTCCGGGTTGATGAAGATGGCGTCGTAAGGACAGGCGGCCATGCACGCCTTGCAGCCGATGCAGATTGACTTGTCGAAATCAACGATGCCGTCCGCGCGCTTGAACATCGCGGTCGTCGGGCAGGCCGTGACGCACGGGGCATGAGCGCACTGGTTGCAGCGCGTCACCTGATGCGCGCGGCGGACTTGCGGGAACTCGCCCACGTCAACGTGCTTGACGTAGGTGCGCGTCACCGCGAGCGGCACTTCGTTTTCGGACTTGCACGCGGTCGTGCAGGCGTGGCAGCCGATGCAGCGCGTGTGGTCTATGACCTTCGCCCACTGAGTCTGATGGTTTTGGGGTTGATGGACGGGTAGCTCTCTCATCTGTGTGCGCGCATCTTAACTTAACCCGCACCCGGCTCCAACAGAAAAAGGGATGAAGGATGAATAAGAAACGTAAATCGTGAATCGTGAATAGAAGAACGGTCTTTCTGTTACGATTTACCATTTACCATTTACGGTTTTTATTTTATCCCTCATCCCTGCTTTCCTAGCCCGCCGGGCGCAGGACGCGCTTGAGGGTGAGCGCCCCCATCTTGAAGAAGAGGGTCGAGCGCAGGAGGTCGCGCGCGATGCGGCGGTAGGAATACTGGCCCGAGATGGTGTCATAGAGAATCGTGTAGAGTTCCTGGTTGGTCTTGGCGAGTTCGATGACGCCGTCCATCACGCCCGTGCTCATGCCCATGCGGCAGAGGCGGCGCAGCGCGCGCCCGTGGTAATGGTCTTCAGTCAGGTAGCGCAGGCGCAGACTGTAGGCCGCGAGCGCCACGCCGTCAATGCCGCGCTCAAGCATCACGTCCGCAGCGGTCGAGCCGGTCTCAATCGCGGTCGTGATGCCCATGCCTTTGAAGGGCCGCAGCCAGCCCGTAGCGTCCCCGACCGCGACGAAGCGGTCCCAGTGGACGTGGCGCGCGTGGCGCACGGGCGCGCGCCCCTCGTAGTAGTTCAACTGCTGCAAGTTGTAACGCGGCAAGAGCGAGCGGACTTGCTTGTGCAGCAGAAAATCCTCCATGTCTGTTGAGCGCACATCGCGGCCCGCGACGTTGACGATGACGTGATCGAGCTTCGGCGTGATCGCGCCGAACTCTATGCGCGGCAATTCCGAGAGCAGGAACGCGTGTATCTCGCCGTGCAAGCGTTTTTCGATGTAGCGCTCGTCGCACGCGAGCTTGATGATGATCGAGTGCATGTACTCCTGCGGCCGACGGTAGCGAAACTGTCGCGGGCTGACCTGTTCGAGCACGGAGAGCATCCCGTCGTCGAGCCCGCACGCGGCCACCACCATGTCGGTCGAGTGCGACGCGCCCTCCGAGTAAACGCGCACGGGGTGCTCAAGATTGTCCGGGTGAAACTCAAGGCCCGTCACGCGGTCGCTCAAGACCTGCGCACCCTCACGGGCCGCGCGCTCAAGCAGGAGACGGTCAAACTCGGAGCGCGCGACCATCAGCGCAGGGTCTTCCGTCACGGGCGCGCGCAACTCTATCTCGCCGCGGTCGCCGTGCAGGCGGTAGCCCTTGATGGTCCGCTTAATCATCTCGGGCGGGAGGTCAATCTTCAGCCGCTCGCGCAGGAGCGTCGCGGTCGGCGGCGCGAGCACGCCGATGCAGGGGTTGTGGTGGCGCGGAAACTGCTTCGGCTCGTAGACGGTGACGCGCAGGTCCAAGCCGCGCGCGCGTGCCGTTTGCAGCAGGCGAATCGCGCAGGCCGCGCCGCCAGGGCCGCCCCCTATGACGGCGACGCGCGAGCCGTCGCGCAAGCGTAAGCCCCTTGAGGACTGCGGCTCGGCGCGCGAGACCGTCGCTTTGACGCGGTTGAAGGAGAGCGCGACGGCGCGGCCCGCCATGCGCGCGGCGAGACGCGGGTTCATCGCGCGCAGGAGGATGCGCTTGTACGACTGGTCGCCCGTGAAGGCCGCGAGCAGCGCGTTCGAGAGGAGCGCGCCCGGACGTTTCAGACTTCTCTCGGAGCGCAGCACGGCGAAGTAGACGGGCGCGAGTAAGGGGTGCGGGAAGATGCGGTCGTAAATCTCAAACAGCATGCGACCATAGATGTTGTCGCGCCCGAAGACGCGGTTGCAGCGTCGCCAGAAATGCTTCTCAAAATCGCGCGCCGTGACCCCGTGATTAATGACACAATCAACGGCGAGGCGCGCCGTCACGAGCGCGGATTCCACCCCGTTCTTCAGGTAGCGCGAGTCGGACGCGTCGCCGATGATACAGAAGCGTTCGCTGTAGGGCAGGCGCGCCGCGCCGAGCGCCACCCTTGGGTGGCAGTGGCAATCCAGCTTCCAATCCACGGGCAGGTAATCGCGCATGTAGGAATCGCGCAGCAGACGCTCGGTCGCCACCACGTCCACATCTTCGCCGATGGCCGTGACGGTCACGTGCTCGCCCTTCGGGATCAGCGCGACGTAGCG
>DATFCB010000023.1:0-2000 GCA_035253525.1 Pyrinomonadaceae bacterium
ACGGCCCCTACGAGCGAGCCGAAGAGCAAGTCGCGTAGCCAGCCCTGATGAAATCCCCAGCCGAGAGCGCGCGGCGGTAGGTCTTCCAGGAGTTTGCCGCAGGCCCACCCGACGAGCGTCGCCGAGACAAGCATGATGAGACCCTGAAGGACGAACCCCAGATTGGTGTCCAGCACGGCAGGGGTATCCTGGCCGTAGATGATTGACACCACGCCGACAGCCAGCATGAATGCAAACTGGATGGTGAGGAAGAGAAGCACGCCAAAGATGGCGAGCCGCCAGCCGCTGCGCAACCGTCCCGCGCGGTTGATAAAGATTTCCTGGATTTCCATTCGATTCGGATGCGGACGAGAATTCGAGACTTCGGCAGAGCATTCTAGCCGAACAAGTGAAAGTGCGACACCCGGCAGGCGGATTCCTCCCAGGGCGGGACGCGGCACAACGGCCTCTAAAAGTCGTCCCGATAAAACCTGTCCGCTTTGCCGACGGCCTTCAATAAGGGTGAATCTAACTCGTCCCAATCCGCAACGAAGCGGGTCAGGCCGAGCGTGACGTGGCCCTCAGACGGCGAAAGCGTGCCGCTCAAGACTTTCTCCTTATAATCTTGTAGGACTGCGGCAATCGTCTCCAGCGCTGACAGGTTCCTTTCATCCGGGCTGCGCCTTTGCAGCCTTTCTTCCGCGATGGCGCGGGCGTCGTCAAGCAGCCCGATTAGTTCTTCTGCTTTAGTCTTCATTTGAAATCCTATTGTGCGCTACCGTTTAGACTTTTTCATCCCGACACGTATGGTAAACTGACCGCGAGATACCTATGAGCAGCCAGCCGCATGAGAAAGCGACCGAGAGCGCGCCGCGCAGGCGCACCGCGCCGTGGCTCCTGGGCGGGCTGGTGCTGCTTCTGCTCTTCACGCTCGTCGCGCTGCAAGCCTTCGGGCTGTGGACGGTCGTGCCGCCCGACACGGCCTCCGACACGCTGCTCATCTACGCGCTCTCGTCGCTCAACTTCGCGGCCTTCGTCGTCTTCTCCTTCATCTTCATACGCAATCTCGTCAAGCTGCGCCGCGAGCGCAAGGAGCGGCAACTCGGCTCGAAGATCAAGACGCGGCTCCTCGTCTCTTTCATCTCGCTCAGCCTGTTGCCGATCACGGCGATGGCGCTCTTCTCGTATCTCTTCTTCAACCGGACGCTCGAAAAGTGGTTCTCCAGTCTGCCAGAAGAGATCATACGCCAGGCGAGTGAGGTAGAGCGCAAAGCCGGCCTCAACCAATCGCGCTCTCTGCGCGAGACGGCCGCGATGCTCGCCGTCGCGCTCGACGAGCAGACGGATTACGAGCGAGTCCTCAACAATCTCATCGCGGGCGGGAACCTCGCCGCGGTCGAAATCCTCGGCGCGGACGGGCAGATTCTGGCCCACGCCGAGGCCGCGATTCCAGAGGCCGCGCGCAACGAGTTGGAGCAGACGTTGACGCTCGCGCGCAACGGCGACGACCAAAGGTTGATGGACGGCAAAGGCTTTGACGTGGCGGTGGTTTCTTTGAGCGGCGGCCGCAGGCTTCTCGTCGCGCCGCCGCGCCTCGCCGGCTCAACCCTCGCCGACACCATCACGGATTCGCGCAGCGAGTACAGCAAGCTGGTCGCCAAACAGCGCAAGGTGCGTCTGCTGGGCCTCTCGACGCTGGGGTTGATGACGCTCCTGCTCCTCTTCGCCGCGACGTGGATAGCGATTCACCTCGCGCGCGGCATCGCCAAGCCCATCATGTCTCTGGCCGAGGCGTCCAAGGAGGTGGCGCGCGGCAACCTCTCGCACCGCGTGACGGCGATTGCGGACGACGAGTTGGCTCTCCTGGCCGAC
Organism: Pyrinomonadaceae bacterium; assembly: GCA_035253525.1. Classification (GTDB taxonomy): domain Bacteria; phylum Acidobacteriota; class Blastocatellia; order Pyrinomonadales; family Pyrinomonadaceae; genus QHXM01. The sequence continues at coordinate 1,852 of DATFCB010000023.1, forward strand.
TCGTTCAACCAGATGACGGCGCAGCTCGAAGAGAACCGGCGCAAAATTGAGGCGGGCGCGGCCGAGTTGCGCGACAAGAATCTAGCGCTCGGAGAGCGGCGCAACTACATCGAGACGGTGCTGGAGTCGCTCTCGACGGGCGTCATCTC
>DATFCB010000024.1:0-8417 GCA_035253525.1 Pyrinomonadaceae bacterium
AGGCCGCGACGCGCACCGAGCCATTGATGTTTTCCAGACTGACGCGGCCGCCCGGCGAGAGCGGATAAGTCTGGTGAAACTCCTCGCGCAACATCTCGGTCTGCTGCATCGTGACGTTGCTCGCACCCGTCGCGACGACGGAGAGCGTGAGCAGCGCGGCCAGTATGATTCTCTTCTTCAACATATTTTCTTCTCTCTAATTCCTGTCACTTAAAAATTCTCTCGACCCCTTTGCGTCCTTGCGCCTCCAGCGTGAGTGATTTTGGATTTCTCACGCAAAGACGCAAAGGCGCTAAGCGTTATGACGCGCGGCGCAGTTGGATGCTGCCGTTGACGGACTTGAGCGAGAGTTCGCGCCCGCCGTTCCCGATGGTCCCGTTCAGGTGCTTGCGGCTGATGCGTCCGAGGATGGTCATGGGGAAGTCCGTCGAGATGTCCCCGTTCAAAGTCTCAGCCGTCACTTCCGTGTTCGTGTCCGAGGGCAGGTCGAGCGTGATGCCGCCGTTGACGGTCTTGAAATCAAGCTCCCCGCTCCAATCGGCGCGTCCGAGCCGTGCCGAGATAGAGCCGTTGACCGTCTTGGCGCTGGCGACGCCCGCCGCGCTGATGCTGATGCTGCCGTTGACGGTCCTGGCGTCCACGTCCGAGCCGAGCGCGCCCGTCTCTATGTTGCCGTTGACGGTGCGGCCGCTGAAGTTCACGCCGCGCGGCACGCGGACCTTGAACTCGACCACCACGTCGTTGTTCCTGATGTTGCTGTGGCCGTCACCGTCGGGCGAGCAGGTGGGCGTGCGGCCGTCTGCATTCGGGTAAAGGGCGCAGATGACGACTCCGCCCGCGTGCTCGACCACACGTATCTCGACGCTTTTCGGGTCGCTGCGCCGCGCGCTCTTGGTGGCCGTGACTTCGACTTCGCCCCCGTCGCCCGGCAACGCGCTGATGTTGCCGTTGATGCCCCTGACCTCAACCGTCCCCCCGTTGGCGACGCGGCCGCTCCAACGAAACTCGTCCGCTGAATTGGGCGACTGGATAACGGCCGGAGCCTGTAGGGCGACCGCCGTACTCTCACACGCCTCTTTCTCGGACGCGTTCACGGTCACCATGCCGTTCAGGAACGAGCTGCGCGTCCAGTCCTCGGCCACCTGGCGTAGATTATCCAACTGCTCCAGCGCGAGCGGCGCGGCCACCAGGCAGAACACAACCGCGACGAACGTCATCATCAACTTGGTTTTCATTTCGCTCACCTTCGCTTTCATTAGCCGGGCGTCTCCTCAAAATGGTGGCCGGTCTGTAGCTTTCCAGCCCCGTTTCCATCGCTCTGATATGAAAACACCGCAAAGGTTTTCTTTGTGGCAAATTATTTTAAGAAAAGTGGTCAGTGGTCAGTGGTCGGTGGTCAGTTAAATGAAAGACCAAAAACTGTCGCACCAATCATGCAGGCTGCTTGTTTTTAACTGACCACTGACCACCGACTACTGACCACTGACTACTGTTTTCTGAGCCGAAGCGTCCCGCTGAAGGAGACGAGGGTGATGGTCGCGTCGCCGGAGCCGTGTGTTCCGAGGAGGCGGCCGGATTGAAGCGGGCTGCCGGGTGCGCCGGTGCCCTTATACTGGAGCGGGAATTCCGTGATGATCTCTCCGTGCTCGGAGACCTTGGCGTTCACCTTGAAGGACGAGTCGTCGGGCATCAGGATCGTCACGTCGCCGGTCGTCGTCGTGAAGTCGTACGTCCCGCCGCGCGCCAGCGGCCCCGTCAGCCTCATCTCGCCGCTGATGGTGTTGGCCTCGACGCGCGCCGGGCCAATTTCGTCGAGCAGGATGTCGCCGCTGACCGTCCTGACCTTCAGAAAGTCGCTCCCGTCGAGCGGGCGCACGCCGCGAACTTCGACGACGCCGTTAAGCGAGGTCAACTGCACGCGGCCGCTCGCGTCCTCCAGCGTCACGTTGCCGCCGAGGCTCGCCGCGTCAAAGACTTTCGAGATACGTATGGCATCTATCCGCCCGTCGTGGGTTTCAAGGTGCGCTTCGGCCACATCCTCGACCGCGATGTCGCCGTCCTGCGTCTTCAGATAAACGGTCGCACCGCGCGGCACTTCGACCTCTACGTCTATGTCTGCCAGGCACGATTCGTACTGGGCCTCCTCACCGTTCGAGCTGTCGGAGATTTGCACTTCGACGCGCATCGCGGGAGCCTGCGGAGCATTCTCGGGCGCACCGACCACGCGCATCTTGAGCCTCGCGCCTGGGCTTGAAACGCGCGCGCGGACCTCTTTGTTGTCCGTACCGCGCAGGCTGATGCGGCCTCCGGTGGACGCGACCGTGACGTTAACGTCCGGGGCCGCGGCGACCGCCGCCTCGTTGACCGTCTTCGCTTCCTGCGTCTGTTCCGCTGGTTCGGCTTCCTGGGACTCTTCCGCGTCTTCCGGCTCTTCGGGTTCCTCGACGACCGGCACGCCCTTGTCTTTGTCCTTGCCTTTGTCGGCAGGATTCTGCTGAGCGTGGGCGCTCGCGCCGCAAAGCACTAAGGCCGCGAGCAGGAAGGACGTGATTGAAGGTTTAAATTTCATCCTGAAAAACACCACTGTTATCTAGTCGCGACGGTCGGGCGCACCTGCTGCGCGACCGTGTTGAGCAATTCGAGTTTGCTCTGGTATGAAGAGTAAAGAAACTCTGCCGCGTCCGGGTCGTTAGGATTGCTGCGCGCCGTGCGGCGCGTGGAGAAAATGGCCTGGTCAACAATAGCCAGATTACGTTCGTACTCCGCGCGCAGGCTGGGCTTCATGGCCGCTACCCCGCTCGCCTCTATCTCGACGGTCAACGAATCAATCGCCTTCAAGTAGTTCTGCTCGCCCGGTAGCGGCGCGTTGTTGTTGCCGGCCAACTCCTGTTGCGATAACTGGTCAGGCTGCGGGACCAGAATCGGTGTGGCAGGCTTCTTCGACTTCGGACGCCTGACAGGAGGTTTGTTGCCTTTGTCGTCGTTCTTATCCCCGTTGCTCGACCCGTCTGTCGAGCCGGTCGGCGTTGTCGGCGAGGGAGTCGGGCTGCCTTTCACAGTCGGAGAGTTAGTCTTCCCACCGTCGTTGCTGGCAACGATCTCCGGGTTATCTTTCGTTTCCGGCCTGTTCAATTTCACGACCGCGAAGATGGCCGCGAAGGCCAGGACGGCGACGAGGCTTGCGTAACCGAGCGCGCGCCGGGGCGAGACTTTGAACAAATCGCCGAGGGACGCGAGCCAGCCGCCGAAGCCACGCGCCTGTTCGCGCTCGTAGCTGCGGGCCGGGCGGTTCTGTTCGGCAATCGCTTCGTCAAGGCGCTCGCGCAGGCGCACGGTCGGCACGTCTAGCGCCAGCTCGGCCTCGAAGGCACGGGCGAAGAGCGCCGTTTCTTCGGCCGCCGACGAGGCCGCGCTGGCACAGGCCGCGCAGGCGCTGATGTGCTCGGCCACCGCGGCGGCCATCTCAGAGGAAAGCTCATCGTCCATGTAAGCTTGTAAAATTCCCTCTTCAATGCACTCTCTCATCTGGTTCCTCCGATCTTGCCGTAAACCCTGACGAACTCTTTCCGGCCTCTTGCGATCAAGCTCCCCACGTTCACCTCGTTGATTGCAAGCGCGGTCGCGATCTCTTTGTAAGAGAGCCCCTGCTGCTTCAACAGGAGCGCGCTCCGCATCGGCTCTTTAATCTTGTCGAGCGCGCGCCGCGCCTCTTCTATCTCCGCGCGGCGCTCGTACTCCTCTTCGGGGGCGTCGGCCGTGAACCAGCCGCTTGCCTCCGCCTGCTTCGCGTACTCGTCCTCGCGCGCGACCGAGCGCGACTGGCCGCGCAAGGTGTTGCGCGCGACGTTCATCGTCACGCGCAAGAGCCACGCCCGCAGCAACTCTTCGCCCGGCGTCGAGTCCAGGTTGCTGTAGAGCTTGAGAAAGACCTCTTGCGTCACGTCCTCGGCGAGCCCTGCGTCGCGTACGATGGCGCGGGCCGTGCGAAAGACGGCGCGGTGATGGAGCGTAAACGCCTCATCGAAACCGAGCGGCTGCGCGGTTTTCTCAATCTGATTGGGCATTGACTCCGCCAAGGCTCTCGCGCTTTCGCTCATAATCGCCGCTCTCATCATCAGAACACCGCCCATGCGGTTTTCGTGGCAAATATTTACTTATGTTTAGCATTTTTCCCGGCCCAGCCAAAACGGGGACTGTTTCACTACCGTACGGCGCGACACGCGGCCCCTCGCTGCTACCGCTCGGACGGCCTGTTGTTGTAGTCTGAAGGCGCAGGCAGGGACAAATCGCGCTGGCCGTGTCGCCCGAGCAGACGGAACTCTTTAACGAAGGCGAGCGCCAGCCGGTTCTCCCCGAATTTTAAGGAAAAACGAGTAAAGTGAGCGAAACGAAGACGAACCCGACCGCTAAAGACCTTTTGCGCGAGAGCCCGTTCATGCGCGCGTGCCGCAGGGAGACGGTCCCCTACACGCCCGTCTGGCTGATGCGTCAGGCCGGGCGCTATATGCGCGAATATCGTGAGGTACGCGAGCGCACGGGCTTTTTAGAACTGTGCAAGACGCCTGATCTGGCGGCCGAAGTGACCGTCACGGCAGCCGAGCGCCTCAACGTGGACGCGGCCATCATCTTCGCGGACATCCTGCTCATCATAGAGCCTATGGGCGTCCACCTGGAATTCGCTAAAGGCGAGGGGCCTGTGATTCACAACCCCGTCCGCGACGCGCGCGACGTGGAGCGCCTGCGCGAAGTCGAGACCATCGAGCCGCTCGACTACGTCATGGAAGCCATACGCAGGACGCGCAAGGCGCTCCGGCCCGACCTGCCGCTGATAGGATTTTCCGGCGCGCCCTTCACGCTCGCCTCTTACATCATAGAGGGCGGCGGCTCTCGCAACTACGTGCACACCAAGCGGCTCATGTACACGGACGCGGGGGCGTGGCACGCGTTGATGTCACTCATCTCGCGCGCGCTCGCGCGCTATCTCAACGCGCAAATCGCCGCCGGAGCGCAGGCCGTGCAACTCTTCGACTCCTGGGTCGGCTGCCTCAGCCCAGACGACTATCGCGAGTACGTGCTTCCGCACACGCGCAGCGTCATCCAGAACGTCACGCAGGGCACGCCCGTCATACATTTCGGAACTGGCACAGCCGCGCTGCTCGAATTGATGCGCGAGGCTGGCGGGGACGTTATCGGATGCGATTGGCGCGTGGACCTGGGCGATGCCTGGCACAGACTCGGCGACGTGGCCGTGATGGGTAACCTTGATCCGGTCACATTGTTCGCGAATCAGGATGTGATACGCGCACACGCCCGCCGCATCCTCGAACGAGCCGCCGGACGACCCGGACACGTTTTTAATTTAGGTCACGGCATTCTTCCTGAAACTCCGGTTGAAAATGTTATCGCGCTCGTTGACGCAGTCCACGAGATGAGCCGGAGATGATTACGATGAGAAGCTCCGGGTTCTGGCGTCCGTTTATTATCTCACTCATCGCGACGCCTCTGTGCCTTTTTCTAGGGCTTGCCTCTGCGGGCGCAGGGCATGGTGATTATCATCTTGCTACCATCCTCTTCCCCTATTCGGTCTTTCTAATTTTCTTTTTTGGCGGATGGCTTCCACCGGCCCTCACAATCACAAACGCGATTGCACAATTCCCGCTCTACGGAATCATTCTGGGCGTTGCTTCCGTGAAGAAACGATTCCGCATCTGGGCAGTCTGGTTGCTGGCTATTCACATTCTGGCGGCGATAGCAACCTTTATACTTCGCAGTCAGCGCGACTTTTTATGAATCAGTCTTACGATGCCATCTTGATTGTTTCCTTCGGCGGCCCGGAAGGGATGCAGGACGTGATGCCGTTTCTCGAAAACGTGCTGCGCGGGAAGAACGTGCCCCCTGAAAGAATGCGCGCCGTCGCGCATCACTACGAGTTGTTCGGCGGCGTCAGCCCGATTAACGCGCAGAACCGAAAGCTAATCGCGGCGCTCGAAAAAGAGTTGGCACAAAACGGCCCGCATCTTCCCGTCTACTGGGGCAATCGCAACTGGCACCCTATGCTCGCGGACACGCTGCGGCAAATGGCGTTGGACGGCATCCGCAACGCGCTCGCCTTTTTCACTTCAGCGTACAGCTCATATTCCGGCTGCCGCCAGTACCGCGAGGACATTGAGCGAGCGAGAGCGCAAGTCGGCCCGGACGCACCCCGCGTGGAGAAGCTGCGCGCCTTCTACAATCATCCAGGCTTCGTCGGGCCGAACGTAGAGAACGTGCGGGCAGCGCTCTCCGAAATTCCGTCCGAGCGTCGCGCCCACGCTCAACTCGCTTTCACCGCCCACAGCATTCCGCTCTCAATGGCGGCGGGCTGCGATTATGAAACTCAACTTCTTGAGACTTGCAGCCTCGTCGCGGAAGGCGCGGGCCACGAGCGCTGGCGTCTTGTCTTCCAGAGTCGCAGCGGCCCGCCCTCTCAGCCGTGGCTTGAGCCGGACATCCTAGATTATCTGAGGGAGCTAAAAGAGGCCGGGGCCGAAGACGTAATCGTCGCCCCCGTCGGCTTCATCTCCGACCACATGGAAGTGCTCTACGACCTGGACACGGAGGCGCGCGCGCTGTGCCAGAATCTTGGGCTGAACATGGTCCGCGCGGCGACGGTCGGCGCGCATGACACCTTCGTCAAGATGATTCGCGAGCTGGTGCTGGAACGCCTGAGACCTGACGCGCCGCTCCGCTTTCTGGGGACGCGCGGGCCTGGACACGACGTTTGCCCCGCCGACTGCTGCCTGATGGGCGCGCGCCCCGTCGTCGCCTGATTGATGAACGAGCAAAGACACAACGAGAGAGCGCGCGTCGTCGTCATCGGCGGCGGCATCAGCGGCCTCGCGGCAGCCCACCGCCTCATCGAACGCGGCGCACAACTACGCAACCCGCCTGAAGTGTGGTTGCTCGAAGCGTCGGCACAGACGGGCGGCATCATACGCACCACGCGGCGCGACGGCTTCCTGCTCGAAGCCGGCCCCGACTCGTTCATCTCCGAAAAGCCCGCGGCAATCGAGTTGGCGAAGCGTCTGGGATTGACTTCCCGCCTGATTGAAACCAACCCGTCGCACCGCAGAAGCTTCATCGTGCGTCAAGGTCGGCTGCACGCCGTCCCCGAAGGCTTTCAACTCCTTGCCCCGTCGCGCATCTGGCCGTTCGTTACGTCCGGCATCTTCAGCTTGAAGGGCAAAGCGCGCATGGCCCTCGACCTGGTCTTGCCCAGACGCGCATCGCGGAACGGCGGCGACGACGAGAGCCTGGCCCAATTCGTGCGGCGCAGGCTCGGACGTGAGGCGCTCGAAAGAATGGCACAGCCTATGGTCGGCGGAATCTACACCGCAGACCCCGAGAATCTTTCACTGCGCGCGACGATGCCGCGCTTTCTCGAAATGGAGCGTTCGCACCGCAGCCTGATTCGGGCCATGTGGAAACAGCGCCGCACGCAGCAGGAAGCGAAAGGCACGAGCGGCGCGCGCTACAGCCTCTTCCTCTCTTTCGATGAAGGGCTGCGGGTGCTCGCGGACGCACTCGCCACGCGGCTCGGCGCGGCCACCGTGCGACTGAACACCAGGGCCGAAGAATTGGCACACGACGCGGCGACCGGGCAATGGAAGATTCGGGCCAATTCCGGGGAGACTTTTTATGCCGATGCGGTCTGCCTGGCGCTTCCTGCGTATGCGTCCGCGAAACTGCTCAGCAATGCGGACGCGCAACTGGCGGCGGAGCTGGACGCGATTCCTTACGCCTCGACAGCGACCGTCAATCTGGCTTACAGGCGCTCTGACATTCCGCACAAGCTCGACGGCTTCGGCTTCGTCGTGCCGTTCGTCGAGCGGCGTTCGATTCTCGCCTGCACCTTCAGCAGCGTGAAATTCGCGGGCCGCGCCCCCGAAGGCCACGCCCTCCTGCGGGCCTTTGTCGGCGGCGCGTTGCAGCCGGAGATGTTCGCGCTCGACGAAGAAGAGATGCTGGCGAAAGCGCGCCGCGACCTGCGAGAGCTACTGGGCATCGAAGCGCCGCCGCTCTTCGCGCACACGGAGAAGTGGCCGCGCTCAATGGCACAGTATCATCTGGGCCACATCGAACGCGTCGGCAGAATCCGGCAGCGTCTTAAAGAACTCCCCGGCCTGAAACTCGCCGGCAACGCCTTCGACGGCGCAGGCATTCCAGACTGCATCCGCAGCGGCGAGACCGCGGCTGACGAAATACTCAAGCAAATTTCGTGAGATTTATCGATTTGTAGTTGAGTGTAGGTTAAAGAAAACATCTCACGCCAAGACGCCAAGGCGCAAAGAAAAGCCTGATTCTTTTCTTTGCGCCTTTGCGTCTTTGCGTGAGATTTCCTATTGCTCACACTCAATTGCGAGTTTACTTTTACCTTT